>DATNKN010000043.1:0-11726 GCA_035603375.1 Solirubrobacteraceae bacterium | reverse complement strand
CTTCGAGCGCTGGCTCGGAGCGGCCGGGATAGGTGACGCACAGCCCTTCGACAGAGATGTCCGCTACCGCCATATCGGGCACCGAGCGCCTCGTGCCGCGCGCCGGCAAAGGCCCCTCGAGCACCGCGAACACCTGCTCCGCCGCGGCCATGCCCTCGGCGCTCGCGTGGTAGTTGGCGCCGAGCCGGCGCAGCGGCAGGTAGGCCTCCGGAGCAAGCACGAGCGCGAACAACGCGGTGCGCAGCCCAAGCTCTCCGCCCATCAAGCGCAGGCCGATCGCGACGGCCACCAGTGCCACCGAGAACGTCGCCACCAGCTCGAGGATCAGCGAGGAGAGAAACGTCACGCGCAGCGTCGAGAGCGCGGTGTCGCGATAGCGCTCGCTGGTCTCTCTAATGCTCGCCGCCTGTGCCTTCGCGCGCCCAAACACCTTCAATGTGGGCAGCCCGGCGACCACGTCGAGAAAGTGCCCTGCCAGACGCTGCAGCGTGCGTAGCTGAAGGTCCATGCGTTCGCGCGTGGTGGCGCCCACCAGTGCCATGAACAAGGGGATCAGCGGGATCGTGAAAGCAATGATCGCGGCTGAGATCCAGTCCTTGCCGACCACGGCCGCCAGCACGACGAGCGGCACGATCACGGCCAATAGCAGCTGCGGTAGGTACAGCGAGAAGTAGCCGTCGAGCGCATCCACCCCGCGCGTGGCGAGCACCGCCAACTCACCTGTGCGCTCTTGCCGCGCGCTGTCCGCGCCAAGTCCGGCAACGCGCTCAAGTAGCGCGCCTCGCAGTTGTGACTTCGCGCGAGCCGAACTTCGAGCCGCCGTCAGCTCGGCCGCCCACGCGACCACGGCGCGGGCCACGACCACGCACAGCAGAACGATCAGCGGGGTTTGTAGTTGCGCCAAGCTCTTGCCGTTTGAGAATGCGCTTGCGACGACGTCCGCCAGCAGCCATGCCTGTGAGACGATCAGCAGTGCGCTCAGAGTGCCAAGCCCGACCGAGGCAATCAGGAATGTGCGAGTCGCGCGCGCGTATCGCAGCAGTTTCGGGTCAAGTGCCCTCACTGTGCGTCATTCGCTCCAGTCGGAACGCGCTCGACATCGGCCAGATAGCCCTCCATCACCTGGTTCTGGGGATTGCCAAGACGCGCGCTGATCCAGTCGATCAGCACCTTCAAGCGCCCGCCCCGAACGCCGCCGAGGTAATACATGTGCACGGTCAGGTAGGTAAAAAACGCCAGCCGTCCTGAGATTTCGTGGCCGCGGATTTCACACACGGCCTTGCCACGGCCAACGACTGCCAGCGCGCCCTTGTCCAGGTAGTGAAACGGGGTAGAGGCGCCCGGTGCTCCCTTGTGGATCGCCTTTGCCGCATGACGTGCCTGCTGGATCGCCACCGTGGCCAGTCCTGGGTAGGGCTTGCCTCCCGGGTCGGCGAGCAGCGATGTGTCGCCGATCGCCGATATCTCGGGATGGCCGGGGACCGTCAGGTTGGGTTCGATCTGCACGCGCCCCGCGCGATCGCTGGAGGCACCGGTCGCCTCGGCGAGCACGCGAGAGAAGCCGACGGCCTGCACGCCGGCGGCCCAGATGACCGTTCTCGCGGCGATCCGCTCGTCGGTGCCGTTGACCGAGGCCGTCACGCCCCGCCCGTCGATTGCGCTGACACGGGCGCCCTCGCGAACCGTTACCCCGAGCGAGGTCAACTCCTTGGCCACCTTGCCCGACAGCCGCTCGCTGAAAGCGGCGGTCACGCGTTCACCGGCGTCGAGCAGGATCACGTGTGCGTTGCGGGGATCGATGTGTCTGAAGCCGCGCTTCATCCCGTGCTGGGCGATGATTCTCAGCTCCCCCGCCAGCTCCACGCCGGTCGGGCCGCCGCCGATCACCACAAACGTCATCCACTCGCGCTGCTCGGTGGGATCGCTCGCGCGCTCGGCCTCCTCGAACGCGCCGTAGAGCCGATTGCGCAGGTCGAGCGCGTCCGCGAGCGTCTTCAGGCCACACGACACCTCGCGCCACTCGTCTTTGCCGAAGTAGGAGGTCTCCGCCCCGCACGCCACGATCAGGCTGTCGTAGTCCAGCCGCTCGCCGCGATCGAGAATCAGCTGGCGGCGCTCGACATCGAGGCCGGTGGCCTCACCCATCAATACCGTGATGTTGGAGTTGCGCCTCAGTGCCGTGCGGATCGGCGAGGCGCACTCGCCCGCCGCCAGGCCGCCGCCCGCCACCTGGTAGAGCAGCGGCTGAAACAGGTGGTGGTGAGTACGGTCCACGAGCGTCACGTCCACGTCTGCATGGCGAAGCTCATGTGCGGCAGCCAGGCCGCCGAAGCCACCGCCGACGATCACCACGCGGCGGCGGGAGTGCACATGCCGGGACGCGCCATTCGCAGGCGTTTTGACTGCTGAGGCGCCGTCCTGATCAGGCGCCATTGGCGCCCAGGCGCTGCAACAGATGGTCGCCGACGCGCAGCGCGTTGGCCATCGCTGTGAGCGCGGGATTCACGGCGGAGATGCTCGGGAAGAAGCTCGTGTCCACCACGTACAGGTTGTCCAACTCGTGCGCTTTGCAGTTGGTGTCGAGCGCCGAGGAGGCGGGGTCTGAGCCGAAGCGGCACGTCCCCGCCTGGTGGGCCACGCCCGCGACCGGGATCTTGTTCTCCAGGTATGCCCAGCGTGGGATCAGGTGGTGCTCGTGCATGCCCAGGTGGCCGAGCAGCGAGCGCAGCTGCTCGAACAGACGGTCGCGAGCGGTGTCGTTGCTGGCGCGATAGTTCAGTGTCAGCTTGCCCTCGCGGTCCACGCTTACTCGGTTCTCGGCCCGCGGGATGTCCTCGGTGGAGAGCCAGAAGTCGACGGCGTGCTCGGCCACGTCCGCCAGCGAGAAGGTCGGCGCGAGCTTGGTCATCAGCGGCTTCTCGCCGCGATACATGTCCGCCACGGACTTGCCCACCATCTGGATGTTGCCCATCGGGAACTCCCATGCGTCGCCGGCGAAGTAGTAGTCGTTGACGCCGAGCGTCTTTTGGAAGACGGTGGGGTTGGGCTCCTTGGAGATGGCGAGCACCGCCTGGCTGTTGTGGAACATGTAGTTGCGCCCCACCTGGTCGGAGCCGTTGGCGACGCCCCGCGGGTGCTTGTCCGTCGCTGAGCTGAGTAGCAGCTTGGCGGTGTTGGCAGCGCCGCAGGACACGACCACGATGTCGGCGGTGTAGGTCTCGCGCGCGCCTTTGCCGACGCCCCCACCCGTGCCACTGTTCTCGCCTGCGCGCTCCACCACGACTTCGGTAACGGCGGTGCCCGCGGGATTGGTGTTCAGCGCCACCACCTCGGCGCCCGTCAACAACGTTACGTTGTCGTGCTCGAGCGCCGGTCTCACACCCAGCACCTCGGCGTCTGACTTGGCGTGCACCAAACACGGGAAGCCGTCGCAGGTGGAGCAGCGCACGCACTTGCTGTAGGGCATGTTCCCCTCGTTCAGCATCACCCCGCAGGGCGCATGGAAGGGGTGCAGTCCGGCCGCGGTAAATGCATCGGAGAGCTGAGCGATGCGCGGCTCGTGAGAAACCGGCGGGTGCGGGTACGGCGCCGATGCAAACGGTTCGGTGGGGTCCTCGCCGCGCGCGCCGTGCACTTCATACAGCTGCTCGGCCTTCGTGTAATAGGGCTCCATCGCCTCGTATGGAATCGGCCATGCGGGGGAGATGCCGTCGTCGTGGCGCAGCTCGCCGAAGTCCTCCGCGCGCATCCGGTACAGCGCGGCGCCATACATCTTGGTGGCGCCGCCCACGCAGTAGTGCACCTGCGGCTGGAAGGGCTTGCCCTCGCCGTCGTACCACGTGTCGGGGGAAACGTAGCGATTGTCCACGAACACGTCCGCGGCCGACCAGTTCTGCGGCTCGCGCGGCAGCCAGTCGCCGCGCTCGAGCAGCAGGATGCGTTTGCCCGAGGGGGCCAGATGGCGCGCAAGCGTACCCCCGCCCGCGCCGCTGCCGATGATGATCACTTCGTAGTGGTCGCTCATGAGATCTCCGCCAGGCGCTCGACCAGAATGATGCGCGCCGCGGCCTCGATCAGCGCGAGATGGGAGAAGGCCTGGGGGAAGTTCCCCAGGTGGCGGCCCGTGCTCGTGTCGAACTCCTCGGCGTACAGCCCGAGCGGCGAGGCGACGCTCAACAGCTTTTCCATCAGGTCGCGTGCGTGCTGCTGCTCGCCGACCACCGCCAGCCCCGACACCAGCCAGAAGGAGCAGATCAGGAAGCTGCCCTCCTTGCCCGACATGCCGTCGTCGGTCTCGTTGGTGCGGTAGCGCAGGACGAAGCCGTTCTCGGTCAGATCTTTGGCGATCGCCAGCACGCTGGCGCGCAGGCGTTCGTCGTCACCGGGCAGGAAGCCGAAGATCGCGGCTAGCAGGTTGGAGGCATCTAGTGCGTCGGTCTCGTAGTGCTGGCGCAGCACCCCGTCCTTGGTGAGCCCGTGAGCGAGGATGTCCGCCCTGATCTCCTCGGCGGTCTCGTGCCACTTGGCCTGGCGCTTGCCGTCGCCGCGCATCGCCGCGAGCTTGGCCGCGCGGTCCATTGCCACCCAGCACATCAACTTCGAGGACACATAGTGCTGGGGCTTGCCGCGCGCCTCCCAGATGCCCTGGTCAGGCTGGCGCCACACTTTGGTGGCGCACTCGGCCTGCGCCTGCACGATCGGCCACAGCCTGCGCGGCAGTCTTTCGCTGCGGCGGGTATGCAGCAGGATCGAGTCGAGCGCCGCGCCGAACACGTCGTTTTGGCGCTGGTCGAACGCTCCGTTGCCGATCCGTACGGGTGCTGCCCCCGCGTAGCCGGAGAGATCGTCGCGCGTGGTCTCGGTGAGGTCGCGCCGCCCGTCGATCCCATACATGATCTGAAGTGCCCCATCCTCATTGGGCTCCAGGTCGGCGATGAACTGCATAAACTCCTCTGCCTCCCAGTCGAGGTTGAGGTAGTGCAAGGCCTGCAGCGTGAAGGTGGAGTCGCGCAGCCACGTGTAGCGGTAGTCCCAATTGCGCTCGCCCCCCGGCGTCTCGGGTAGCGAGGTCGTCAGCGCCGCGACCGTCGCGCCGGTCGGCATGTAGGTAAGGCCCTTGATCGCAAGCGCCGAGCGTTGGATCGGGTCGCGCCAGCGGTGGTCGGGCATGCGCGCGCGACTCAGCCACCCGCGCCAGAAGCTCGCGGTAGATGCCAGCCGCGCATTGGCATCGTCGATGTCTTCGGGCACCGCCAGCTCCTCGGCCCAGGACAGCGAGCAGTAGATCTGCTGACCCTGTTTGAGCACGTGGCGGGCCCTCACCCAATCGCCCTCGACTCCCACGGCCATGTCTGTCTGCAGCCTGAGCGTCTGCTCCGCGCCGCTCGCGTCGGCCCTATGCCCGTCGTCGTTGACGGCCCACTTCGCCGTTTCGCGCCCGTAGTCGAAGACCGGTTCGCACGTCAGCTCCATCTCGACCTCGCCATCCAGGCACATCGCGAGGCGCACGAGCAGGTGATCGGCGTCCTGGTCGGCCGGGGGGCGGGTGTGCGGTGTGACGAGATCCACGCCGCGACGCGGCCCCAGGATCAGCGCCTCGCGCACGATCGCCCAGCCGCTGGTGGTCTTCCAGGTCGTGAGCAGGATGTTGGTCCCGGGCTCGTAGCTGCGAGCCGTCGGCACGTTGATCCCGAACGGGCCGAAGCGGAAGCCGCCGGCCTGGCGGTCCAGCAGCGAGCCGAACACGCTCGGGGCGTCAAAGCGCGGCACGCACAGCCAGTCGATCGTCCCGTCGGGGGCGACCAGCGCGCCGGTGTGACAGTCCGACAGGAAGGCGTAGTCGGCGATTGGCGGGAAGGGCGAGGGCATCGCCGCGCTCTGGGGCATCGTGTCAGCCTCGACCCGGCTGTTGGCCTTGCCGTCGGCGCTCGTGCTCGTGCCCGTGCTCGCCTTGCCCTTCTGGGTCGCGCCCGTCCTGGCCTTGCTTGACTTGGCCGGGCTCACGACGCCACCCACGGCCCATGCCAGCCGCCGTAGTGAGCCACCAGCTTGTCCGCCTCCGAGGGACCCCAAGTTCCCTGTGCATAAGGGTGCACAGGCGGGGGCTCTTTGAGTAGTGGTTCGAAGATCCTCCAGGTCTGCTCGACGCTGTCCTGACGGGTGAAGCGCACGCTGTCACCACGCATCGCATCCAGCAGCAGCACCTCATACGGGGTCGGCGCCTCGCCGCCCTCCTGCGCGAACTCCATGTCGAGCGTGATCGCCTGCGGGCCACCCTCATCAGCCCGGTGAGCATCGAGGATCATCTGCACACCGGTCGCGGGGTCGAGCTTGACCACGAGCTGGTTGGGCTCTGGCCGGCGCCGCCCGTGCTCCATGAAGCCTAGGCGAGGGGGGTTGCGGAAGACGATTCGCAGCTCGGTCTGGGTGATGGGCAGATCCTTGCCGGTGCGGATGAACCACGGCACGCCCGACCAACGCCAGTTGTCGATGTCCAGGCGCAGAGCGGCATAGGTCTCGGTGGTCGATTCTTTGGCGACGCCGTCGATGCTCAGGTAGCCGTCGTACTGGCCGCGCACGTAGTGCTTTGGGTCGGCGGCGGCGGTGGAGCGGAAGACGGCGAACTTTGCGTCCTTCAGCGTTTCGGCGTCGTCGCCGGCGGGCGCCTCCATCGCGGCCACCGCCACTAGCTGCATCAGGTGGTTGACGACCACGTCGCGCACCGCGCCCACTGGGTCGTAGAAGTGCCCACGGTCCTCGACGCCAAAACTCTCGGCCATCGTGATCTGCACGCAGGCGATGTGGTTGCGGTTCCACACCGGCTCGAGCATCGTGTTGGCAAAGCGCAGGTACAGAAACTCGTCGATGCCCATCTTGCCGAGGAAGTGGTCGATCCGGTAGAGCTGGGGCTCCTCGATGTACTGGTGCACTTCCGCGGCGAGCGCACGCGCGGACTGCAGGTCATGGCCAAAGGGCTTCTCCACGACCACGCGCGCGTTCTTGGTGACGCCGCTGATGGCCAGGCCTTTGATCACGGTCCCGAACAGGAACGGCGGGATCTCCAGGTAGAAGACCGGAGACTTAGCGTCGCCAAGTGCGTCGGCGACGCGCGCGTAGGTGCCTTCGTCGGCGAAGTCGCCGGATACGTAGCTCAGCCGCTCGGCCAAGCGCTTGAAGACTCGCTCGTCGATCTGCTCGCCGCACGCTTCGATTGAGGTGTGCGCTCGCTTGCGTAGATCCTCGATGGTCCAATCGTCAGCGGCGACGCCCACGATCGGGCAGTCGAGCAATTCGCGTTGCTCCAGCCGGTAGAGCGAGTGGAAGGTCATCACCTTGGCGAGATCCCCGCTGATGCCGAACACTACGAGCACGTCGGCTGGGTCGGTGTAGGCGCCAGAGGCGGTCTGCGCTGCGGGCCGGGGCTGTGCCGCTGTGCTCATGTGTGCCTTTCGTCTGGGTGACCGGTCTGCGGGAAGTGTGCAGATGCTCTCACGCTCACGCGCCGACGCACATCATCCGATGCGGATGACCTACGTCTGCACGACGGGCGGATCGCGCGAGGATGTCCCGTACCGTCGAACACGTGCATCGGTGGATACCCGATCCGGCCGTTTGCGACGCGGCAGGGATTTTTTTGGATTTGGGGTCGTTCGGGGCGGAAGTTGAAGGCGCCTCTCCGTCAGTGAGGTTGCCACCAAGGGCGGGCGGGCACTCAGCCCCCGCGTCCGCGTGCCCGGCGGATTTCGGCAAGCCGCTTTGCGAGAGTCGCCTCGGTCTCGTCGGGGGTATAGAAACGGACGCCGACGGTACCCTCGGGCGCCAACTCTTGCTCGCCGAGGTGGTCGGGATGGGAGTGGGGGTTGTCATATCCCTGTCCGCGCCCGCCGGAGCGCAATTGAACGGGCGGCGGAGAGGCGCCGTGCCCGCGCACGAACTCGCGGGCGGCACCGATCGCGCGCTTTGCCGCGTCTGACTTCGGCGCCAGCGAGAGGTAGATGGCGGCTTGCGCGAGTGCGAACTGGCACTCGGGCAGGCCCGCGTGCTCGACGGCCGCCGCGGCGGCCGTCGCAACTGTGAGCGCGTTTGGGTCCGCGTTGCCGATGTCCTCGCTGGCAAGGATCACCATTCGTCGTGCGATGAAGCGGGGGTCCTCGCCGCCCTCCAGCATCACCGCCAGGTAGTAGAGCGAGGCGTCGGGATCGGAGCCGCGCGTGGACTTGATCCAGGCGGAGATCGTGTCGTAGTGGCTGTCGGCGGCCTTGTCGTAATGCACGATCCGGCGCTGCAGCGCGTCTTCGGCGTGCTCGACCGTGACGTTGCCCGTGGCCGTCTCGCAGGCAAGCTCAAACGCGCTGAGCGCAGTGCGCGCGTCGCCGCCGGCGCGAGCGGCGAGCATCTCGATTGCCTCCTCATCCACCTGCGCCTCGCCACACTCGCCGTGTTCGAGTGCGCGACGCAACAGCACGAGCACGTCCCCCTCTGTCAACTCGGCCAGCTCATACAGCCGCGTGCGCGACAGCAGCGCGCGATTGACCTCAAACGCTGGGTTCTCCGTCGTCGCCCCGATCAGCGTCACCAGCCCTTCCTCCACCGCCGGCAACAGCGCATCCTGCTGGGCCTTATTGAAGCGGTGGATCTCATCCAGGAAGAAGATCGTCTCGCGCTCGCCACGCCGCCGCTCGCGTGCCCGTGCAAGCACCGCCCGCACCTCTGCACGGCCGGCCTCCACTGCGCTCAGCTCCTCAAAGGCGGCGTTTGCGCTTGCGGCGACAATCCGTGCGAGCGTTGTCTTACCACTCCCGGGTGGGCCGTGCAGGATCATCGAATGCGGTCTGCCCTGCTCGATTGCGGTGCGCAGCGCCGAGCCTGGTCCGAGCAGGTGCTGCTGGCCGACGAAGTTCTCAAGTGTGGTCGGCCGCATCCGTGCGGCAAGCGGCGCCGTGTCGGAGGCCGTCGGCACGGCAGTCTCCGCGTCGGCGGGATCGAACAACGAGTCCATCGTTCACAGTGTGACTCACATGCAAGCTCGCTACGCTGCGCTTGAGTGCGCCGCATACCCACAGCCCCACTCGCCGCCGCCTCGCTGATCGTCGGCTACGCGGTTGCCGCGTACACCGGCTCGCGGCCGCTTGGTGGGGTCGTGCTGGCGATCGGAGGGCTGTGGTGCATCCAGGTGTGGGCGCGGCGGCATGGTGCCCGCACGGCGATGACGCTCGGGTGCGTTGGTTTCGCCGCGCTGGTGTTCTCACACGTGCTTGCGCTGGCTGTCGGAGCGTGGCCTTCGGTGCTGATCGTCGCGGCTGTGACCGCGCTCGTTGTCTGGACACGCGCCGACCGGCAAGTGCTGTCGCCCACTGGTTGACGATGAGCTCGGCGCCGCGCGATCCTGAGGAGTTGGAGGCGTCTGGTGCCCCGGTTCATGCTGAGATACCGCCTGCCACGAGACCCGGTGCGGTGCACCTGACGGTTTCGAATCTCGATCGCTCCGTGGGTTACTACGAGAGCGTCGTGGGTCTTGTGGTCCGCGAGCGCGGGGCCGCCCAGGCGTTTTTGGGTGCTGGTGGTGAGGATCTGCTGGTTTTGGTCGAGCAGCCCGGCGCCACACCGGCACGTGGTTATTGCGGCCTTTACCACTTCGCGCTACTGCTCCCAGAGCGCGCCGACCTCGCGCGCTGGCTGGCCCATGCCGCGCGCGACCGCGTGGCGCTCGTCGGCCTTTCAGATCACTTCGTCAGCGAAGCGATCTACCTCAGCGATCCCGACGGCCACGGCATCGAGATCTACTGGGATCGTCCGCGCGAGGTGTGGGAGGGCAGAGTCGCCGAGCGCATGACGACGCTCCCACTCGACACGTCGAGCCTCTTTGGCGAGCTGATCGACCCGGCGAGCGAGCCGTTCGAGGGACTACCGGTGGGGACCCGAATGGGCCACGTCCACCTATGCGTCTCGGGCATCGCACCGACGATAGCCTTCTACCGCGACGTGCTCGGCTTCGCGCTGATGGCGTCGCTGGGAGGCCAGGCCGCCTTCCTCAGCGCCGGCGGCTACCACCATCACATTGGCGCCAACACATGGGAGAGCGCGGGCGCCGGTCAGCCGCCGGAGGACTCGGCGGCACTCAGGCGAGCCACGATCGTGCTTCCAAGCGAGGCCGAGCGCGAGCGTGCGGTGGCACGGGTCGCCGATGCCGGGCAAGAGCCCATCGCGCTGGAGGATGGCGTGCTCGTTCGTGATCCATCGGGGAACCAGATCGTGCTTGCTGCCTCCGTCGAACCGCGATAACCGGCGTTGGCGTGGTCAGCCCCATGACACGCTATGTCGCCCTGCTGCGCGGTATCAACGTCGGTGCGCATAAGCGCGTAGCGATGGCCGATCTGCGCTCGCTGCTAGCCGGCCTTGGCTACGACGACGCGCAAACGCTGCTGCAGAGCGGCAACGCGGTCTTCTCCGCATCCGCTGCGCGCAAGCCGGAGCGAATCGCGCTCGACGTGGAAGGCAGCATCGCGGCCGAGCTTGGCGTGAACGCCGAGGTGGTTGTCCGCACAGCCGCGGAGCTGGCGAGCGTCGTCGAGCGCGATCCGCTTGGTGCGGTAGCGGTAGATCCCAAGCGCCACCAGGTGAGTTTTCTCTCGGCCGAGCCCGCTGCGGATGTTGCTCGCGAGCTGGCGGCGCTCGATTTCGCGCCCGAGCGGTTTGTGCTCAGTGGACGCGAGATCTACGCGTGGCACCCGAACGGCATTCACACCTCAAAGCTCGCCAAGCTGCTTGGCGGCTCGCGCCTGGGTGTGGTCGCGACGGCGCGCAACTGGAACACCGTCGTGAAGCTGCTGGCAATGGCGGAAGACAGCTGAAGGGAAGTGGACCTGGTGGCCGCGTCAGAACATTGCGTGGCCACTCGCGTTCACGAGTCGGTCATATCGCGGCGGTGGCTGCAGTGTCGGCGGATGTCTCGCCGGTGTCCAA
Source organism: Solirubrobacteraceae bacterium (assembly GCA_035603375.1). Lineage (GTDB taxonomy): Bacteria > Actinomycetota > Thermoleophilia > Solirubrobacterales > Solirubrobacteraceae > Palsa-744. Next base: position 764 of record DATNKN010000043.1, on the reverse strand, counting down.
GCTGTGATATTCGGCCAGCAGCTGCTCCTCGCGCTCGTGCTTGGGGAACATCGTGAACACGAGCAGCGCGCCCAGTGCGATCGCGACGATGCCGGCCGTGTAGGCCCACTGGTCGCCTTTCACAAACGACTGCTGCGCCCCCGTCACGATCGCTTTGGCGTACTGCGGATAGCGCGAGGCTGTGTCGGCGGCGCTGGAGAACGACTTCTCCAGCTGGCCTTCGACTTCGGTCGTGAGGCGTGCCTTATTGGGAGAGTCCGCGACGGCGGTCGCGACGGCCGCCGCGTAGCCCGCGGTGAGCAGCGCCCCAAAGATCGACTGCATGATCGCGCCGCCCAGGTCGCGTTGCAAATCGGCGGTACCGGAGGCCATGCCGGCGCGAGTTACCGGTACCGAGCCGGTCAGCGAGTGCGAGGCGGGCGTGCCCGCGAAACCGACCCCCGCGCCGATGAACGCGTAGCCAAGTCCCACCTTCCAGTAGGCAATGCCCTGTTTCCACAGCAGCAGCATCGTGAGAAACCCGAGCATGCAAAACGCATAGCCGACGAGCAGGGTGAAGCGCGCGCCCTTCGCGTCCACGAGCTTGGCCGAGCGCGGCGCGATCAGGACCATGAACACGGCCGCGGGCAGGATCGACAGACCGGAGTCCAGTGTCGAGTAGCCGAGCACGTTCTGCAGGAACTGCTGACCTACGAACATCGCGCCCATGAGCGATCCGAACACGATGATTCCCGCCAGGGCCGCGACCCAGAAGACACGGCGAC
>DATNKN010000461.1:0-2980 GCA_035603375.1 Solirubrobacteraceae bacterium | reverse complement strand
AGATCCAACCCGATGATCTCGAGTATGCGCGTGACCTCGGGCTTGGGTTGAAGCTGATCGGAACCGCCGAGCGGATCGGCGCCGACTCGCTGTCGGTTCGCGTCTACCCGGCGTTTTTGTATCCGGGACACCCGCTGGCGTCGGTCTCGGGCCCGTTCAACGCGGTCACGGTCGAGTCGAGCGCCATCACCGAGATCACGATGTCCGGCCCCGGCGCCGGCGGCCCGCAGACCGCGAGCGCCGTGCTCGGCGACGTGCTCAGCACGATGCTTGGGTCCGCCGCGCCGCTGCCACCGCTCAAGGCGCTACCGCTGCTCAGCGACGTGCCGAGCGGTTTCTACATCCACATGGAGGTGGCGGACCGCCCCCGCGCGCTCGCCACGATCGCCCACGAGCTGGGCGAGCAGGGTGCCTCGATCAAGTCGGTCGTGCAACACGGCCTGGGCGAGCACGCGCGGCTGATGATGGTCATCCACCCGCTTGCCGAGTCGCGCCTGCGCGAGGCGCTGCGGCGGATCGGCGATCTCGACTTCCTACGCTCGACTCCTCGCGCGATAAGAGTGATCGAAGAGGAGTTCATGTAATCGTGCGCACTCAGGGTCGGACCAATGTCGAAGGAGTTCATGTGATGCACCTATGAGCAAGTGCCATGTGCCGCTGATCGAGCGCTACCGCGATCGCCTGCCGTTCGCCGAGGATGACCCGATCGTCAGTCTGCAGGAGGGCTCCACGCCGCTGCTGCGCGCGCCCGTGCTCTCGGAGATGGTGGGCGCCACTGTGCGCCTGAAGCTTGAGGGCGCCAATCCCACCGGATCGTTCAAGGATCGGGGCATGACCTGCGCTGTGTCGGCCGCCGTGCGCGACGGCGCCAAGGCCGTGATCTGCGCTTCCACCGGCAACACAGCCGGCAGCGCCGCCGCGTATGCCGCGCGCGCTGGCATCACCTGCGCGGTGATTGTGCCCGAGGGCAAGATCGCCGAAGGCAAGATGGCCCAGACCCTCATGCACGGCGCGCGTGTGATCTCGCTCGCCGGCAACTTCGACCAGGCACTGAAGCTCGTGCGCGAGCTCACCGCCACGCACCCGATCGCGCTCGTCAACTCGGTCAACAACTTCCGCATCGAAGGCCAGAAGACCTCGGCCTTCGAGATCCACGAGGGCCTCGACGGTGGCCTCGAAGCGCTCTGCATCCCGGTCGGCAACGCCGGCAACATCACCTCCTACTGGCGGGGGTTCTGTGAGCTGGGCGTAGCGCCAAAGCTGTATGGCTTCCAGGCCGAGGGTGCCTCGCCATTGGTGCGCGGCGAGGCGTTTGAGCACCCCGAAACCGTTGCCAGCGCTATCCGCATCGGCCACCCCGTGCGCGGCAAGGACGCGCTCGTCGCGGTGGGGGAGTCCGGCGGGGCGATCCGTGCCGTCTCAGACCACGAGATCCTCACCGCCTATCGACTGCTCGCCTCCAAGGAAGGCATGTTCTGCGAGCCCGCCTCGGCGGCGTCGGTGGCGGGCCTGCTCAAGTACGGGCCCGATGGGGCGGAGCAGGTTGTGTGCGTGCTCACCGGCCGCGGCATCAAGGACCCGCAAACCGCGATCGAACACAACGGCGGCGCGGTGATCCCGTGCGAGCCCGACATTGGCGCCATCGAAGAGGCGGTTTTGGGTTGATCCGCAGGCGCCTGGTGCGGGTGCCCGCGTCCTCGGCCAACCTCGGGCCCGGCTTCGACTGCTTCGCCGCCGCGCTAGGCATGCACCTGGAGCTAGAGGTGCTGGAGACGGGCAGCTTCGCCGTGGAGAGCGACCTGGACGTTCCGCGCGACCGCGAGAACCTGTGCGTGCGTGCGTTCGAGAGCCTGCACCCCGCTGACGACTTTACCTTCAGGATTCGCTCTGCCATCCCACTCACAGGCGGGCTCGGGTCGAGCGCGTCCGCGATCGTCGCCGGCCTGCTGGCCGCCGACCACCTATTCGAGCTGGACGCCGACCTGCTCGCGTGTGCCACCGCCATCGAGGGCCATCCCGACAACGTCGCCGCCGCGCTCTACGGCGGTTTCGTCGTGTGCGCCGACGGTGGCGCTGTGCGCTTCGATGCTCCCACGGGGCTTGAGGCGATCGCGGTCGTCCCCGAGCAGGCGGTACGCACCAGTGAGGCACGCGGCGCGCTGCCCGCCGAGGTGCCGCTGGAGCAGGCCGTCTTCAACGTCGCCCACGGCGCCCTGTTGACGCTCGGACTTGCCCGCGGCGACTGGGATCTCGTGGCGCGCGGGCTGGCGGACAAACTGCACGAGCAGCGCCGCTCGCACCTGTTTCCGCGCTCCTACGAGCTGGCCCGGAGGGCCCGCTCGCTCGGCGCGCTCGGCGCCACCATCTCGGGTGCCGGACCCACGGTGCTCGTGTGGTGTTTCTACGAGCACACCGGCGCGGTCGTCGAGGCATTGCGTCTCGAGGTTGAGGGTTGGGCCACGCTGTTGCGCGCTCCGTTTGAGTCACAGGGTGCCTATGTGGGAGAGTTGTAGGGCCATGAAAACCGCGAGCGAGCATCCGGTGGACGACAGCTATTTCCCGCGCGGGCACTCGGTGCTGCGCGCCGTCCACGAAGAGAAGGCAGTCGGGCTCATGTATGGGCAGCGCGCGCTCTGCGTCGGCGCGGTGAAGCCGCTCAACTACGTTGGCACCAGCGAACACACGCGCAACAAGCACATGCCGTTCAAGCGCATCACCCACACCGGCGGCATGTTCGAGGCCGTGTTCTTCGGCACCCGCGCCCACGCCGACCGCGCTCTCTCGGCGGTCGGGGCGATGCACGAGCGCGTCGTCGGTGCGCTGCCGCAAGACGCAGGTCCGCACTATCCGGCAGGCACTCCCTACTCGGCGTTCGACCCCGAGCTGATGCTGTGGACGGTCGCCGTGATCGCCGACTCCGCCGAGTGGTTCTACGGGCGGCTCGTGCGACCACTCCGCGAGGAGCAGCGCGAAGCGCTGT
>DATNKN010000458.1:0-7629 GCA_035603375.1 Solirubrobacteraceae bacterium | reverse complement strand
CTTCGATCTGTAGCGTCGCGGACCGTTCGCCAAGCGCTGACGGGATGAAACGTACGTAGACGAACAGCGTGTTGCCCACCGTGATCGGAAGCTGGTCGCTGACGCCGACGCCGACGCCGCCGGTGTTTTGGCCGACGATCTCGAAGTCCCCGGCATCCGGCCCGACGATCTGTATATGCGACACGGTCGTCGACGATTCACCGATGCTTTCCACTTGGATTTCTTCGGGCGCACTGATGGTGCCAAGCACGTGCGAGTAGAACGGCAGTCGGCCGAGGTGCTTGGGCCTCAGTGGGGGAATCCCGTCGGCGATCTGCGCCAGGCCTGTCGCGCCGACCCCGAGCCACGATACGTACTGGAGGTGACCGACACGCTGGGGAATCTCCGTAGCTGCTTCGGAATATGCGCCCGGTTCCGGCGATCCACTCGGGTAAGGGAAGGGGAAGTCATAGATCGAGGTGCTCGCACCGAACCCGAGCTGGCCATCTTCGTTATCGCCCCAGGCCAGCAAGTCGCCGCCCGCGGCGATTGCATAGGTCGCGCTTCCGACCGCGCTGATCTGTGTCAGCGGCGGGTAGTTGTCGGGCAGCGCGGCCGTGAGCGTGGGAGACGGTGCGGTGGGGGTGTCCTCGTTGACGGCTCCGTTGCCGAGCCCGAGCTGGCCGTAGCCGTTGCCACCCCAGGCCTTGAAGCTGCCATCGCTATAGAGGGCATAGCTTGAGCTATCGCCGGCGGAGATCGCGGTCACATGTGGCGCTCCCGGGGCGGGCGGCGCGATCACCTGAACGGGCGTTTCGATTGGTTCTCCTTCTTCGCCGTTGCCGACCTGTCCTGAGGAGTTTTCGCCCCAGGCCCAGACGCTGCCGTCTTCCATCAGCGCCAAGCCCTGTCTGTCGCCGGCCGCGATCGCGGTTGCCTTAGGACTGCCGGGGGGAAAGACGACCTGAGCTGGTGTCGCACCCGAGGCCCAAGACCAGACGCTGCCATTCCCCACGAGCACCAGCGAGAACGATCCGCCGACCGCGATCGCGGTAACGTCGCTGAGACCGGCGATCGGGGTCGGCGTCGACTGACTTTCACCAAAGCCGAGGACCGTTCCATCGCCCTGCAAGATGAGTGTCCCCACATCGCCGGTCGCGACTGCCTTGGCGCCCGCCGTGCCCGAGATCAAGGCGAAGCCGGAGCTGGAGCTGCGCACTCCGCTCGGCGTGAGCACGAACTCATTTCCAGATTCAGACTGATAGCTGCCGACGGCGGCGGCGGTCGCTTCTTCGGCTATGGGGAGCGCAGTGGGATTCACGGAAAGGGCGGTATCCAGCCCAAGCGCTTCGCCCCTTCCCCAACCCACCACGGTCGTCGCGGCGTGAGCCATGGCGGGAGCACCGAGCGCCACGAGCACACCGGTGAGAGCGCCGAGCAGCCTCGTGCGCGGTGCGCGGCGAGACCTGCTGTGTGGACGGGATCGCGTTGAGCGCAAACGGAACGTCGGGGGCATCTGTGAGCTCTCCTTGATAGTTGCTGATCGATGAAGCTGCGTATCGGTACCGGTGCCGGTGTGGACCCTCATGACACGTGCGCTCATCACGCGTGTGGCACGAACGTGCCTTCGAGGTGCCATTCGCCGGTCTTGCCGTCGAACGGGCCGCCAACGATCAGGCTCGACCACGTCAGGACATAACGGCCGGTCGCCGCGTCATAGCTGCCACTCAGCGGGGTGGTCCCCGCAGGGAACGTCCCGTTGGACTTCGGGGAGCCCTGGTTGAACGACTGGCCGTTCCACTGCGCGTCCCAGTCGGTGATCTGTCCCGAGAGCTTGCCGGCCATGTCGACGATCACCGGTAGCGGGTTAGGCAGGCCTTCCTGCTCGTCGACCGGCGCCGTGACGATGCTGAAATTGACATCGAAGAACGTCTGCGGCTGTACGATCCGATCGGCCAGCGCGTTACCGGTCGGTTCGGTCCCGAGGACCCCCGCGAACGCCGGCGTCGGCGGTTCCTGGTAGGCAAACGTCTCCAGACCCCCATCGGTCCCCGGCAGCAACAACGTATATTCCTGATTCAGGGCCGTCGATTCAGGATTGGGAACGCCGACCATTCGGAAGTAGGTTCCGCTGAGCGCGCCACTGCCACTCTGCGCGCCCGGTTGGAGCTCGAACGTGCCGTTCAACGTCGTGCCTTGCCCCGACGGGCCACCCGGCGAACCAGGAGAACCAGGAGAACCAGGAGAACCAGGCGTACCGGGTGTCGTGCTTCCGGGTGTCGTGCCGGCGCTACCCGTCGCGCCTGCCGTGCCGGACGCCGCGACGCTGACCGTCCTCACGACCTTCTTCCCGGACTGCTTGCCGGCGATCTTCACGACCGCATCGAGGCCGAGCGCCCCGGTGAGCTTCGTGGCGTGCGTGGCGGTGAACGTGTCCTTGCTCGTGAGCTTCGCCGTGAACGCCTCGGACTTCGCCGACTTGCCCGCGCCGCTGACGAGCGCCAGGTAGACCTCGGCGCGCTTGCGCTCCTTCGCGGTGTTGCTCGGCAGCTTCACGCGGCCGGTGACGGTGATGCTCGCGTCGACAGTCGTGCTCTTGACCGTCACGCCTGTGATCGTCACCGTCGCGACGCGAGCCTTCGCGACATGCGCCGCGTGCGCCGCCGGCACGACGATCGCGATCAGGAGCGCGACAGTCACCGCCAATGCACTCGCGAGCGCCCACAAGCGCAAGGCACGGCCGGCGGGTCTGGAGGATGAACTGAGAGCGGAGTCAAGCGTCGAAGACATCGGAATTCCCTTGGTCGTTGTTCGCGGTCGGTCTGTTCGGGTCAAGTTGGGATTGAGGCGAGAGCGTGGGGCAACGGCTAGCCGGCCACAGTCAGAAGCGCAATCGTCACTTTGAAAAACATTATCACTAATCCAGTCTAGATTATCGAGAATGCTATAAACTGCTCTTATGGCCGAGCCCAAGCAGAAGAGCGCGATGCCGGGGCGCAGGCGCAAGACCGACGCTCCCCAGGAGCTTCAGCTTCCCTCGGGTCGGCACGGCCTGCAGCGCGACTTTGTTGTGAGCAACCAGCGCGAGCGGATCATGAGCGCACTGGTCGCCACCGTCTTCACCTACGGCTTCGGCGCAAGCTCCGTCGAGCGGGTGGCCCGCAGGGCGGGCGTCTCGCGGCGAACTTTCTACGAGCAGTTCGCGGACAGGGAGGACGCTTATCTGCAAACCTACGATGCGGCCGCCGGTTGCCTGCTCGAGCGCGTGAATGCCGCCTGGAATGAGCCTGGAGACGGCGCCGAGCAGCTGCGCGTGTGGCTGCGGACACTGCTCGAATCCATCGCCGAGGAGCCGCGGCTCGCTCGTGTCTGCATCGTCGATGTGCTTTCGGTCGGCCCGCAAGCGCTCGAGCACCGTGAACGTCGGATGCGCGACTTCGCCACCCCGCTGGAGAGCGCGGCGATCGAGCACAACGCTGCGCCGCCCCCGCCGCTTGCCACAGACGGGCTCGTAGCCGCGATCTACGACGCGATCTATCGGCGTGTTGCCCAAGACCGCACCGATGAGCTTCCCGACCTGTTGGAGGATCTGCACAGCTTTTGCCTGATGCTCTTTCAATACTCTCAGTCCCTGGACCCGGCCAGCCGCTTATGAAGCAAGAAGCGACGCACACCAATCCCGACGACGCCCTCGTCGCCTACCAGCGATCGCTGGATCGCGTGTTCGAGAACAGCCGCCATCTGATGGCGACGGCGCCAACCTGGCAGGCGAGCCTCTACCACTCCGTCCGCGCCTGCTACACCGAGATGCACACCCACCCGGACGCGCTCCACCTGCACTTCGTCGTGACCACCCACGACCCGCTGGTGCAAAGGACGCGTGCCCGCCATCGCGATCGCCTGCTCGCGCTCCTGCAAGACACTCGCCAGGATGCGCCGACCCCTCTGCACGCCGAGCTGCTGCTCAGCATGATCCACGCCACCATGCGCATGCAGATCGCGACCCGCGCAAACCCGCCCGACCTCGACACCGCCGAGCACACCTTCGCGACGCTGCTCTTCCACTATGGCGCAGCCCCTCAACATCACTCGTACTGAGCGGATAAGCGGCGCCCGCCCGGCGTCGGCACACTATGGGTTCGCACCGGCGATCGACCGACCGTCACGATGGTCTGGGTCTAGGTAAGTGGCGTCGTGGTGGGTGGCGATGGTGGTGTACGCCCCGCCCAGATGTTGTTGCAGCTCTCACAGACCTCGGGAGGGATCAGGCCCGCACGCATCAGCAGCGCGAACGCGTTGCAGCCTAGGCAGATCCCGAACACTGACTCCAGTACCGCGGCCAGCACAAGCGCCCCGAGCACGATGTAGCCGGCGGTGTCGAGCCCGAATGCGTAGAACAGCACCACCGCCGCCAGCGAGAACGTGAGGCCGATCGCCTGGGCGAAGCGCTTCGGCGGCCCCGCTACCGGCTTGGGCCCCCACGGCAAGCGCGGGACGATCACGCGACTGGCCAGCAGCGCGAGCGGACTGAAGCGCGGGCCAGACAGCACCCGCAGCAGGAATCCGACCGCAAGCACTATCGCCAGCCACCGTAGCTGCAAGGCGATTGCGAGCGCTCCGAGCAGTACCACCCCCCCAGCGGTTACTCGAGCGACCACCTCATTGACGGGATTTGGGTAGGAGATAAACGAAAAGCTCATTCTGAAACCTGTGTAAAGCTCGGTCGCTGGGGAGCGACAACCGCGTTACTGGACGGAAACCAGCGAGTTACCAATAGCTCGCCGGCAATCTTCGAAAAACATTAGCACAAAATCGATTGACTTTGTATACACTCGTCAGGGACTATGGGTGCCCTGACGACGATCGACCGCGCGGTACCGCCGAACCCACACACGCCGCTGGTGGCCATTGTCGGCGGCGGTTGCGCGGGGACGCTCGTCGCGGCCAATCTCCTGCGCCGCTGCAACGAGCCGCTGCGCATCGCGATGATCGAGCGCAGCGGTCGCTTCGGCGCCGGCGTGGCGTACGCGACCGACGACTCGCAGCATCTGCTGAACGTTCCCGCGCAGGGCATGAGCGCGTTTAGCGAGGAGCCTTCGCATTTCGTCGACTGGTCTGCGAGGCGACTCGGTGGAAGTGTCGGACGCGCGAGCTACCTCCCCCGAGGCATATATGGGGAGTACCTGCGCTCGGTGCTCTCCGACAGTCAGGCACGCGGCCTGCCGAGGCGCACTCTGGAGCTGATCCACAACGAGGCCGTGGGCATCAACCGTGCGCGTACGGGGATGGAGCTGCGGCTCGCAGGAGGCGCAAGCATCGCCTGCGACCGGGTCGTGCTGGCCACCGGCTCGCTGGAGAGCACCGGAATCGCCGAGTTGCCACGAGATCCTCGCGTGATCGGCGATCAGTGGGCGCCTGACCCGCTCCCTACAGACGGATCGACAGAGCTCACGCTGATCGTGGGTACCGGGTTGAGCGCGGTCGACGCGACGCTGTCGATCTGCGCCGGCGGCGGTCGCGTTGTGGCGCTTTCGCGCGGCGGGCGACTGCCCTTTGCGCATCTGCCCGGTCTACGTACGACCGCTCCCCCGCCGGCGATTCCGCAGGAGCCGGTCACGCTCGCGACACTCGAGCGTCTCGTCAGGGCGCACGTGGCGGAGATGCAACGCCATGACTATGACTGGCGCGACGCAATCGACGGGCTGCGGCCCGTGAGCTCACAATTGTGGGCCTGTCTGGCGCCGGCCGAGCGGCGGCGCTTCTTGGATGAGCGGTTGCGCACGTGGGAGACCCGACGCCATCGCATGGCGCCCGCTGTGGCAACACGGCTGCATGAGTTGCTCGACAGCGGACGCGTGAGACGGTTGGCTGGGACGGTGCTCGCGGCCCGCGCGAATGACGGCGCCATGGAAGTGGATGTGGCGTCCAGCCGCTCAGCGCCTGCGCACACGCTGACGTGCGCGCGGATCGTGGTGTGCACGGGCGCGGGCACGGACATCCGACGTTCGACCAATCCGTTGCTGCAGGCGCTGCTGGCGGATGGCGGCGCGAGCCCAGACCCACTGGCACTCGGACTACGAAGCACCGGCGACGGCGCCCTGTTGAATTCCGAAGGGCACGCCGACGAACGGGTATTCACGCTCGGTGCCTTGCGCCGAGGGGAGCTGTGGGAGACGACCGCCGTCCAGGAGATTCGCGCCCAGGCCGAGTGTCTGGCGCACACGATCGAGCGCTCGCTGAGCACTTTCAGGGATTCGCTCGATCGCCAGTTTGCGGAGCATCCCGACAACGCGTCCAACGCGATAACCAGACCGGTCATTCTGAGCGGTCACTAGAGAAGCGAGGCTCACGATGATCTTCCGTCAAATCCTGTATCGCGACCTGGGCTGCGCCTCGTACTTTCTCGCCGACGAAGGTCAGGCGGCGGTGGTCGATCCCCGCTGGGACATCGAGGTGTACCTTGAGCTGGCGGTGCAGGAGGGCGTGCGAATCGCGCACGTCCTTGACACCCACATGCACGCGGATCACGTGTCGGGCCGCGAGCGCTTGGCGGAGCGGACGGGCGCTCGCGCATACGTGCCGGTGGACTCCTCGCCTGCGGGCGAGGACACAAACGGACACGAGCACGCTGAGATCGTGGCGGGAGATACGCTCGCACTGGGGCGCCTGAGGCTACGGGCGTGGGCGACACCCGGACACCGCCCGGAGCACCTGTCGATCGTCGTGTGCGATATCTCTCGGGGCGACGATCCCTGGATGGTGCTGAGCGGCGACTCGCTGCTGGTCGGCGATCTCGCGCGGCCGGATCTGGCCGTGGAGCCACACGCCGGTGCGCGTGAGCTGCGTGAGAGCCTCGACGAGCTGCTACAGCTCGGCGACCATGTCGAGCTGTGGCCCGCCCATGTGGGCGGCTCGCTGTGTGGGGGCGCCGGTCTGAGCGGCAAGACCAGCTCCACGATCGGCTACGAGCGTCGCCACAACCCGCTGCTGGAGTCAGAGGAGGAGCTGTTTGTCGCCGAGCTGTTGCGCGAGCTGCCGCCGCGCCCGCCGAACCTCGCCCGTGTGGTGACACTGAACCGTGACCGCAATGCCCGCGCGCCGCTACCGCTGAGCGAGCTCGACGACGATACGCTCGTTCGCGAGATCGCCACTGGGGCGCATGTGATCGACGGGCGTCCACCGGCTGCGTTCGACGCGGGGCATCTGCGCGGCGCGATCAACCTGCCGGCGGGACGCTCGCAGGGCACGCGAGCGGGATGGGTGCTCAGCCTCGACGATCGGCTGGTGGTGGTCGGCTCCGACCTCGACCACGCACGCCAAGTGGCCCTGGGACTGCACGCGGTCGGTCTGTGGGATGTGGTCGGCCTGGCGGCTGGCCAGCCTGAGCGATGGCTTGATCGCGGACTGGAGGTGCAGCGAACTTCCAGCTGGGACGTCGCGACCCTCGCCCAGAGGCTCGGCCGCGAGGAGATCCAGCTGATCGACGTGCGCGAGCACGACGAGTGGGACTCGGGGCACGTGCGAGGATCGCAGAACCTGCCCCTGCACCAGCTCACGGACCCAGACGCGATCGGACCCCAGCAGAGTGGCGGCCCGCTCGCGGTGATATGCGCCGGCGGGATGCGCGCGGCCTTCGCGGCAAGCGTGATC
>DATNKN010000455.1:0-2842 GCA_035603375.1 Solirubrobacteraceae bacterium | reverse complement strand
CCAGCGGACGACCTCGCTGTCGCGCGAGGGGATTTAGCACCGTGGAGGCGAGCGTGGAAAGCCCCCCGCGTCGACCGTCGTCGCGCCGGGGACTCCTCGACACTCGATCGCTTGTGCGCCCGACGGTGATCGTGGCGCTGCTGGCATTCGTGCTGTTCGCACTGCCGTCGATGCTCAGCGACTACTACGTCGATGCCTCGACGCAGGTCGCGATCTACGCGATCGTCGCGCTTGGCCTCGGCCTGCTCGCCGGACGGGTCGGGCTACTCTCGCTCGGGCAGGCCGCGGTGCTGGCGCTCGGCGCCTGGGTCGCCGGCCGGCTGCTGTTCGCGACCGCGCTGCCGTTTCCGCTCGTGCTGCTGCTCGCAGGCCTCGTGACGATGGCGCTCGGAACCCTGGTAGGGCTGCCCGCGCTGCGCCTGAGCGGCCTCTATCTCGCCCTGATTACGCTGATGCTCGCGGGCGCGATCACCGTGGTACTCGCGACGGTCAACTTCCCGAACGGCGGCCACGGCTTCCTCGGCTACAACGGCGACTCGCTGCACACACCGGCGATACGCCGGCCCAGCATCGCGACCTCCGACCCCGCCTTCTTCCGCTACTCGGTGATCGTCGCGGCACTGATGTTCCTGCTCGTGCTCGTGCACGTGCGCACGCGGCCGGGTAGGGCGTGGGCCGCGATCCGCCAGAGCGAAGCGGCAGCGCGCGCGGCCGGGATCAACACCACCCTCTACAAGTTGTGGGCGTTCGCGCTGGCATCGTTCCTCACCGGAGTGGCCGGTGGTCTGTTCGCCGCGGCCTCTCGCTACCTCTATTCGATCGACTTCCCCACCCAGGCATCGATCACCTTGCTGGCCGTCGTCCTGATGGGAGGGATCTTCAGCCTTTGGGGGGCGATCGTCGCCGCGTTGCTGCTCCAGATGCTACCCGCCATCCTCAACACCTGGGGTGTGTCATATGACTGGTTGACGATTCTGTTCGGGATCGGCGTGCTACAGGTGCTGACCACCGCCCCGGCTGGCTTGGTGGATCAGGTGCCAAAGGATCTCGCGCGCCTCGCGCGACTGCTGCGTGGCGGGGCCCGCCGGCTTGCGCGCGCCGGGGAACCCGTGCCATGATCGAGGTCTCCGAGCTCACCGTCCGCCTCGGTGGCGTCACCGCGTTGGACAGCATGAGCGTGAACTTCGCGGAGGGCACTTGCGGGCTCATCGGACCCAACGGCGCTGGCAAGACGACCTTCTTCAACGTGCTGAGCGGGTTCGTCCGGCCGACTGCGGGAGATGTGCATGCAGACGGCGTGGATCTGCTCCGGATGGTCCACTTCAGACGTGCCCGATGGGGAGTCCGGCGCACGTTTCAAACGGAGCAGGCGATCGAGCAGTTGTCGGTGTTCGACAACGTAGCGATGATTCACGAGCATTCGAAGCTGAGCGGGGCTTCGCGGCGCGAGGAAGTCCTGGAGGCGATTTCGTTTGTCGGGATCGATGTCGACCCGCAGACGAAGGTGGCGACTCTAGGCGCCGGTGAGCGGCGTCTTGTCGAGGTGGCTCGCGCCGTCGTCGGGAAACCCCGGCTGGTGCTGCTCGACGAGCCCGCAGCGGGCCTGCCCGAAGAGGAGACCGAACATCTGAGCGGCGTGATCAAGGCGATCCCGGACCACACCGGCGCGCTGGTGATCCTGGTTGATCACGATATGAGCCTGGTATCGGCGTGCTGCGCCACGACCACGGTCCTGGACTTCGGAATCGTGATCGCGTCGGGCCCGACGGACGAGGTGCTGCATGACGAGAAGGTCATGCGCGCGTACCTCGGCACCGAGGAGCTCGTATGACCGACGCCGCTCATGCCGGCACGCTCTTCGTGCGCGAAGTGACGGTTGCGCGCGGCAGCCGTGTGGTCGTCGAGGCGGTCTCGCTCGAGGTGCCGCCCGGCGAGGTCACGGCGCTGCTCGGCCCCAACGGCGCGGGCAAGTCGAGTCTCGTGCTCGCGATCGGCGGCGTGCTGCGCCCGCGGGGCGGGTCCGTGTGGCTTGGCGATCAAGAGTTGACCCGGAAGCGGCCGGAGCGGATCCGCCAGGCTGGCGTTGCGATCGTTCCCGAGGGGCGCCGCCTCCTGCCGGCGCTCACCGTCGAGGAGAACCTCCGCGTCGCCACCTACACGCTGGGGCGTGAGGAAGCGCGCGCTGCGAGTGAGAAGGCGCTCGAGCTGTTCCCGGAGCTCAAGCGCAGGTTGCGCGCCCAGGCTCGGCTGCTGTCGGGAGGCGAGCAGCAGATGGTTGTGCTCGCGCAGGCGCTCGTCTCCGAGCCGAAGGTCGTGGTGATCGACGAGCTGTCGCTCGGACTCGCTCCGGTGGTCGTCTCGCGTCTGATCCCGACGCTTCGCACGATCACTGAGATGGGGACCGGCGTGCTGCTGATCGAGCAGTTTGCCACGGTCGCCCTCGGCGTCGCCAACCGGGCCTACGTGATGAACGGCGGCAAGATCGAGTTCTCCGGCGACTCGAGCGAGCTGCGCGAGAAGCCCGAGCTGCTGCACTCTGCCTACCTGCTGAGGACGCTCGCGAGCGCCAGAGCGAAGTGACGTGTGCATCGAGCGGATCGACCACTTTCTGCTGCTCAGCGACGACATCGACGCGACCCGCGACTTCTACTGTCGTGCCCTCGGCCTGAAGGTGGGCGAGCGCCCGCCGCTCGCGTTCCCCGGCTACTGGCTCTACGCCGACGGCAAGCCGCTCGTGCACATCGCCGACCGCACTGTGTACAGCGCCCACGCTGCGAGCATCGGCCTGGAAGCGCCCGCGATCGGCGACACTGCGATGCGCATCGACCACATCGCTTTTGCC
>DATNKN010000449.1:0-3221 GCA_035603375.1 Solirubrobacteraceae bacterium | reverse complement strand
TCCGAACAGGCCGCCGGCGCGCTGCTCGTCGGGATGGTGATTGCCGGCGTGGTCGGGTGCGCGGTATTGCCTCCGATAGTCGCGCGCAGGGGTATCGAGCGGGGCTTCATGCGCGCCGCCGTGATCGCTGGCTGTCTGGGCTGCGTGGCGCTGGGAGCGGTGCCCTGGATCGGAGTGCGCGCCGTCACGATCGTGCTCATGGGGGTGTTCCTGCTGCCGGCTCTGCCGGTGATTCTCACGGCGACCGAGCGCCTCGCCGGGCCGGCCGCCGGCACGGCCGGGGCGATCGTGTGGATGGCGGGCAACCTCGGCGGCCTGGTCGTGGCGCTGGTGGTGCAGGTGCTCGTTCACGAGCCGCTCGCCGCGTTTCTCACGATGGCTGCCGTGTCCTTGGTCGGGCTACCACTTGCAGCGCGGCTCACGCCACCAACCGGCGAGGAGCTGAGCACCGGCCCGCTCGCGGTGACGGCGAGCTGATCGCAATTCTGCGAAGCAGGCGCATGGTCCGCACGCGCAGGTGTTGTCTATCGCCTTTCGGCTGACTGGTGGCGCGCCTGTCGCGCGCTAGGCGTCTGTTGTCCCTGCGCCCTCGACGTAGCGCTTCAACTCGTCGGGCCGACCGTTCACGAAGATTGCGCGGGTCGCCGCCTCCACCGGCCCGCGGATGAGCATTCCGAGCATCCGGCCGGGATCGACATCTAGGTTGTAGGTGGCTCGTGTGTGCCCGTTGCCGAGATCCTCTAGCTCCCAGGAGCCCTCGACCGATTTCATATCTCCCTGCTCCTGGGTCCACTCCAGGCGCTGAGGGCCCTCGTAGCGAAAGCGAACCCGGGCTTTGACGCGCTTGACCTTGATATCGCTCTCGGTCTCGACCAGCGTCGGTCGTCCCTCGGCGTCGTGCTCCAGCGCGCTTATAGCGTCAAGTCCACCCTGCCAGCTGGGCGCCGTCAGGACATCCTCGACAGCCGCCCACACACTCTCCAGGGGCGCGTCGATCTCGCTGCTGGCACTCCCACCCATGTTCGCCATCGTCTATCCACCGTCCGGTTGGTCGCTCGATGTTGCAACAGCCGATGTTACGCGGCTAAGGCTCATTGCGTCGATCCCGAAGTGCACGGCGAGTTCTTCTCGACCAGTCGCGGTCAGGCGCAGCGCTCGGGGTTCGCGCCGGGGTACGACTCACTTGCGCGTCGGAGGGGATCTGCCCTTCCTCGAGTCCTCGGCGGACATGCTCGACGCCGAGTCCTATGGCGGCATCACGACCGAGGGCAGGCGCCTGCTGCTCTCCTGGTGGCGACACGACGACGACGCCAACGCGTGGATCGAGCGTCAGCCCGAGGGCGCCAGACACCGCCACGTCCGCGTCATCCGCGATTACGGCATGCACAGCCGCGAGGAGGCACCGCAGTATTTCAGCTATTCACCACGCGGCGCCACAGGCAAACGCTAGGGCTTCTTGGGTTTGGGCTTGCTCTTGGTGGGCTCGTCGTGCGTGGAGCGCTGCTTGCCAGCCTGGGCTTGTTCTTCCCAGAAACCGATCGCCTCGCGGTGATGCCTTATCCCGAACTTGAGTGCTTCCCAGGGGCCGCGCCGGCGTCCCGGTTGGTCTCCAGGGTCGTGTGCGGCGATGGCTTCGTGCTCGGCCAGCTTTTCGCGGAGGATCTCAAGTTGAGTCTCGGCAAGCGTCTGTCCGTCGGCTCCAAAGAACAGCTTCAGCAACGCGAGGTCGCGTATCACGTAAGGCTCGGGCGTAGCTACGTGCAACCAGTCCTCGAGCACCGCTCGTCCTGAATCGGTGAGGCTGTAGAGCTTGCGGCGCCTACCGTGCTGCTCCTGGTTCTCGGTCACGTAGCCGCCACGCGCGAGCCGCGCGGGCTCTGAGTACATCACGGCGTGCGGCAGCGTCCAGAACTGTCCGACCGAGGCCGCAACCATCCGCTTAAGGTCATACGGAGTGGCCTCTCCGATGTACATCGAGAGCATCCCGAGGACGATGTAGGAGTTGGGTGTGAGGTCGATTTCTTCGGTCATGTGCGCGAGCCTTGACAATGGTCAGTTACGGATGGTATGTTACGTACCATGGCGCGGAGATGGTCAGGGGTCGGGTCGGAGCCGTTGCGGCGTCGCGGTGGAGTCTCGCGAATATGCGATGGACTCGTCGCCTTCATCGCGCTCGCGCTCGTATCGTTCGGGTGCGCGAGCAGCGCCGCGGCGGTTCCCCTGGTCACGCTCAAGGTCAAAGCGGTACCCATCCCGGGCTTTCCAGGAACAGGCAATCTCCTGGGCGCCGGTGCCGCCGTCGAAGTCCAGTCCACGATCAGCGGCACCGAATACGGTGGCTACCCCTCGCCGCTCACCGGGATCGACATCTACTCGCCTGCCGGATCGAAGATCGCACCGGCCGGGTTCGCCACCTGCTCGGACTCAGTGCTGGAATCGGCCGGCGGGGAAGGTTGCCCGAAGCGCTCCAGCGCCGGGCCGGTCGGTGTTGGGTTGGGTGTCGTCGCCTTCGGAGGCCAGCCCGTCCCCGAGAAAGTCACGATCGAATCGTTCTTCGCTCCCGGCGGTGGGTTGACCTTTCTCGTGGAAGGCCGCACTCCCTCCTATTTTCAGGTGCTTGAAAAGGCGCACTGGATCAACGCCAGCCCACCCTATGGACAAGAGGTGATCGTCGAAGTGCCGCTGGTCGAAACCACACCCGGCGCCAACGACGCGTCTGTCACCTCGTTCACAGTCAAGGTCGGCGCCGCCTATAGGCAGGGGAAAAATACGGTCTCCTATTTCACTCAGCCAAAGAAGTGCCCGCGCGGTGGCTTTCCGGCGAAGATGGAAATGAAATTCCTGAGCGGGGAAAGCGTCACTGTGTCTGACACGGTGCCGTGTCCGGCCAAGAGATAAGTTTTGGGTCTGGGATTGGCTTGCGGTTTGGCTGGGGCCTGGTAGGGGTTGGGTGTGATCGGACGTGGCGCTTGCTTGTGATGTTCGCCCAAGGGATCAAGGTCGCGCACGCGAGGCCGACCGGCGTGTTCGCAAGATTGATCTTGCGGTAGACTAGCGCCTAGTCAAGGCAGCAAAGTGTATTTTTCCTAAGTCGGCTTTGCGTAAGATGCTGTGGGGATGGTGCTAACCAGGCCTGACGATCTTTGCGACTGTGTCACTGAGTATGAGAACCTGTCCGCTTTCGTGGGAGCAGGCTCTGCCGCCTCGATCTCGGTGTGCGC
>DATNKN010000444.1:0-7094 GCA_035603375.1 Solirubrobacteraceae bacterium | reverse complement strand
AAGCAACAGCACGGCGCGCAGCAGTCCGGCACCCACCATGCATGCGCCCACGACGAACGCCACATGATGGCCCTGGGATATCGCGGCCGGGCTCGTCGGATGCGCGGTGGCGAGCGCCGTGGCGTCCCACGCCGCGCGTAGCGCGATCGCCACGGGCGGCGCGACCGCGAGCAGTGCGGTGGGAAGGGTGCTCAGGCGGGTCAGCAGGCAGTAGGTGAGCAGCCCGACCGCCGCGACTCCGATCGCGCCGCGCGAGAAGGTCAGCAGCAGCGTCGCGGCGAGTCCCGGCAGGAGTGTCGCCGCGGCGACGCGAACGCTCCAGTGCTCGACGCGGTCGGCGGTCAGGTGCAGGCCGAGGATGAGCGCGATCGCGGCAATCGTGCCCTCGGCGTTCCAGTAGGTGAGCGGGTAGTCGAGTCGGCTGGCGAAGAAGCTGGTCGCGGTCGGCCAGGTATGGGGGAGCACCCGCGATATCAGTCCGATCAAGCACACCGCGGCGAGGCTTGCGAGCAGGGCGCGCACCAGCCAGCCCAGGCGCTCGCGCGTGTAGCGAATCGAGCCGAACAGCGTGAGCGCGAGCACGTACAGCAGCGTGCGCACGACTTCGTCGAGCGTGTTGGCTGCTGCGTGCGACCAGAGGATGGATGTCAGCTGGAAGGCCGCGTACAGCGCGAGCGCCACGAGCGGGATCGCGAGCGTTCGGCTGAACCCCTCGAACGGACGCTCGGCGAGGACAGTGCGCAGCACGAGCGCTTGAGCGAACACGATCGTGGCGAATCCCGTCGCGCTGGGGAAGTAGCCACCCGCGTTGAACGACAGATACAGCAGTGCGGCCGGAGCGAGTAGCACGAGCGCCACCCATCCGGCTGTTTGCATGGGCGTATTGCGCGCCAATGCGCCGAGGGATCCTTCCTGCGATGTCGAGCTGACCCGCAACGCCTCCGCTGACACGGCCGCTAGCCTATCGCGGGTCAGAGGTGGAACTTGCTTTCGCGGATTTTGCGGGTTCGTTGCGCCGTTGGTCTTGCGCACCTACGTGGAGCGCACATAAGATTGCGCGAAGTATCGGGGCGGTTGCTCAAACCAAGTGTGTCGGGGTGGCACACGCGGTTGAAATTCGGAGAAATGGATACCTTGCCCATGGGGCAAGGTATCGGGTCACCGAAGGTGATTTGGAGGGCTGATGGTTCACATCGCCACAGACACGACCACCAAGCCGGAGGCTATTGGCCTGTTCGTCCGTGGCCAGCTGGACCTGACCGCCGCGAGTGCTTTCCGTGAGGGCTTGACGCGAGCAACGCGTACGAGCCGAGCGGTCGAGCTGCACCTGGGCAGTGTCGATTTCATCGACGGTTGCGGACTGAGTCTGTTGATGGACGCGATAGCTCTCGCGCGGCGCTCGGGGCGCGAGTTGAGGATCGTCGATGCCTCCAGGTGTGTGTGTAGGCTCATCGACATAACCGATACGGCCGATAGCCTTGCGCCGCTTCCGGGCGAGACGGTCGCCGGGTCGGTCGAGACACGCGACGCGCTCGCTGGGCGGATGGAGAGAGGCGACACGGTCGGTGTGCGGGTCGAGTCGGCCGGGGATGGCGAAATCGCTCGCCGCGCGCTGGACGGCGTGCGCCGTCCAGCGTTCAAGTCCTGAACATATTAAAGCGACGTTTGCCCTATTGACCGCGCGGGCTGCCGCGCTGAGACTGACGGGTATCAGCTTTATCCGGATGGTCGGATCCGTTGTCTTATTTGCGATCGGGGCCACGGACTCTGAGGGCAGGTTCGACTCCGTGCGCAAACTCGGCTGAGGCGACGAGCAAGCACCCCCTAAGAAAAGGACAACGTTGATGCGACGCGGACGACCCCCACGACCAGGACGCCTCAAGATGGCGGTCAGTCTGCTCTGCGTCCTTGGATTGGCTGGTGCTGACGTTTTGCCGGCTGGCGCCTCGGCGCGCGCGGTGCGTGGGCAGGATCAACTGATACCGCTCTACGACAACGCAAATGCTGTCGACTGGACCGAGGCTTGCTCGCAAACCAATGGCGCGGGCGGCGGCTCGTGGATCGTCGCCGACGTGGCCGAAGGACAGGGCCCGGGCAACGCCAGTGTGCCGGCATACTCCAAGGTCATCAACAACTGCTACAGGTATGGGCGAGCGTCTGTGATCGGCTATGTGTGGACCGACTACGGTGAGGGCGGTCAGGCGTCGATCCCCTCGATCGAGGCTCAGGTCAAGGCGTGGTACTCGTTCTATCCGGGAGGCATCGCGGGCATCTTCTTCGACGGTGTCTCCGACGAGGTGCCCGGGACGAGCGTCAGCAACGTGAGCTTCTACCGCACACTGGCCTCATATGTTCACACGCACGAGGGCAGCAACGGTGAGGTTGTGTTCAACTTTGGTGCCAACCCTGGCTCCGGCTGGATGCTCGAAGACACCAACGCCAAGAACGCGGACATCGTGGTCACATTCGAGGGCTCATACAACACTCCGGGCGAAGACCCCTACACATCCTGGACCCAGGCTGCCTGGGAGTGGCGCTACCCGGCAGGCGCCTTTGCGGCTTTGGTGTACAACACTCCGAGCGCTCCGGGCGCGCCGCAGCCCGCATCGGTGTGCGCCTCGCTGCAGCAGCAGAACATCGGGTACGTGTATGTAGGAACCTGGTATGACCAGTTGCCGTCGTACTTCGGCGAACTGCTTGCGGACTCCGCTCAAGGCGCCTGCTGAATCTTCGCACCAGCCCGCGCTCCACTAACGCGGGGCCGCGGTCGTGACTTGTTGTACCGGTAGCTCCGCCGGCCGATCGGCGTTCATGTGTTGAACGTGAAAAGGGCCGGGCGGTCGATTGACCCGGCGGGTCGCTGAAATCAGTGTTACCAGTCTGGGTATGACCCCAGGCTCAAAGTGCCAGCGATACCAGCACCCCATCATTACGGCCTCGCCCAGCGTGGCCCGGATCACCTCCGCCAGCAGGCGGAGTCGTTGATCGGGATCCTCTCCGAGGAGGATCGCCTCGGGACGTTGACGACAACCGATTTACTGGAGATGGTGGTTGACGGCTATGCGCACGTGTTGGCGCTCGACGTCGATCGCCGCCAGCTCAGGCGCGATATCGCGCGCTTGGCTGGCTCGGGCGATCCGCTCGCGGCCGCCGAGTTGCGCGAACTATCGGCGCTGCTGCTCGAGGTGACATCCACGAGCGAACGGTTGCGCGAACTCTTGGGGGAGGTTCGCGCGCGCGATCAGTGCGGCGGACGACACTGATCGAGGGCGGTCATGCGCCGGATGGTGCGGGCCCGCCCGTCTCAGTGGGGTCCTCGTCTGTGGGGTCCTCGCCAGCCGGGTCCTCGTGGATAGGGTCCTGGCTTGCGGGACCCTCGTGCGTAGCGCGGCTCGCGGTTGTGTCGCTGGTTGGGTCATCAGCGTTGGGGTTCTCTACACGCGGAGGAGCGTCGCTCGCGGACTCGGCCAATAGCTTGCTCACGGGCTCGGAGGGCAGCGCGTGCGCATCGGCTGTTGCCGCCGCCCGGTTCTCCGCCTCTACCGCGAGCCATATCTCCTCGCGGTAGATCGACACGCCGGCGGGCGCGGCGATGCCCAAGCGGACGGTGTTGCCGCTGCCCTCCATTACCGTCACGAGGATGTCGCCGCCGATGACGACGCGCTCTCCCGGACGTCGCGCCAGTATCAGCATCGCAGGAGATTATGAAGCTATCCGCGACGGCTCGTCTGAGAAGGTAAACAGCGGCGCCTGCAGCTGGGCGTCGGGGTTGGCGTTGATGACCTGGTAGCCGCGGCCTTCGTGGATCACGAGCGGGGCGCGCAGGTTGGCCGTGATGTCGCGCGGGTTTGGCGTGGCGCGCACGGTCACGTAGAGCGTCGCCTCCGCGGTGCTCTCGATGCCGGTGCGCTCGCGGTCCTCTGGTGCCATCTCCAGCGAGAACTCCGAGAAGAACTGGTGGGGGCTCACGACTGGGAGCGCAAGGGCGGGCTCGTCGACCGAGTGCAGCCATAAAAAGCCGCTGCCGGGGTTGCGGTCGAGGAGCGCGTAGCGCAGCCCGCCGAGTCCGATCAGGCCGAAGGGGAACTCGACCACGTCCTCGGGCGGGACCTCGACCGTGCCGAAACGGATGCTCTGGAATGTCACAGACACCTTGTGCCTCTCTGTGTTCGCCTACTGCAGGAACTGGAGCAGGGATTCTTGGATGATGCTCGCGCCGGCGCGCAGGGCGGCCTCGTAGGCGGCCTGCTCGTTGGAGTATGCGATCGACGTTTGCGCGATGTTGGCGTCCTCGACGTTGGCAAGACTGGCGGCGATCGTGCCCTGGAGCCCTTCGATGCGGCTGCTCGCGGTTTGCAGCTGGTCGGTCACGCTACCCGCGGTCGCTTGCAACTGGCTCAGCGTCTCGAGGCTGGCTTCGACGCTTTTCAGGTCGCCCGAGCCAAGCGCGGCGATGTCTTCGGGCGTGCCGCCGCGCAGGTGTTCGGAGATCGTTTGCAGCGTGTCCAGCAGCTTGCCGTCAGCGGCGCCCTGGCCGTTGCCGAGCAGCGTGGAGATGTTGGTGGCAATGTTGACCGACACGCCCGGTCCGATCGCGCGTGTGATCGTGCCGTTGTCGCCCTGGTAGGTGTCTTCGGCTCCCTGTGGGTAGGGCGCGGTCGTGGTCGTCGTCCCTGAGAACACGTACTGCCCGGCGTACTGCGTGTTTGCGTCCTGCTTGACCGCTTCGGTGAGCTGGTCGACCTCGGTGGCGATGCTTTCGCGGTCGCTCTGGTTGTAGGTGCCGCTGGAGGTTTGCACCAATAGCTGGCGCACAGTTTGCAGCACGTTTGAGATGTTCGACATCGCGCCGCTGGCGGTGTTCTCCCAGGAGATGCCTTCCTGGGCGTTGGTCGCGTATGAGCTGAGGCCGTCGAGCTGGCTTTGCAGATCGATCACCTGGCTGGCGCCGTAGGGATTCTCCGACGGTTCGAGGATCGTCTTGCCGGAGGACAGTTCGTCTGAGGTGCGCTCGAGTGTCGCCAGCGAGGAGTTGATGTCGTTGAGCGTGGTTGCCGTGACCATCGCGGGGGTGATGCGTTCGGTCATCTCTACAACCCCACGGTTCCCGTGTGCTCGATCAGGGTTTCGAGCATGCTGTCCATTGCGGTGAGCGTGCGCGCGGAGGCTTGGTAGCCGCGCTGGAAGCTGATCAGGTTGGTCATTTCTTCGTCGAGCGACACGCCCGAGACGCTCTGGCGCTGGTTGCCGATCGCGGTGACCGTCGTCTGCAGATTGGCCTGCTCGTCCTTGGCCGCCTGCACACCTGCGCCGATCTGCTCGACGAGCGCCGCGTAGCTTTGTTCGGCGGCGCCGCCGCGCAGCGCCGCGATCGCCTGCGCGACGTTGTTGCCGCCGGGGGCTTCGGTGGAGGATGTTTGCACCTGCGCGGCCGTGACCGCCACCTTGAGCGTGGCGGCGGTGCTGCCAGAGAAGAACGGTGTGCTCGTGTGCAGCGCGTCGACGCTACTCGCGAGCGTACTCGCCACGTTGTCCAGTGCCGCTTGATAGCTGCTGAGCGCCCCGCCTGGCGCGGTAAGGCCAAGCAGCGCGCCAAGCTTTCCGCCGGCTGCTTGCGTGAGTTCTTGGGGCCAGTTGACCGTCGTGCCTTCGACAAGTGGCTTGGCCGCATCTCCGAAGCTGACCGTGTCGGTGCCGTCTGGCTGCTCGCTGACGGTAACCTGCGCGAGGCTCGAGAGCTTGTCCAGCAGGAGATCGCGCCGGTCGAGCATTTCGTTCGGCTTCTGGCCCGCTTGTTCGGCGAGCTTGATCTGACCGTTGAGCTGGGCGATCTGGTTGGCGTCGTTTTGCACTTCGCCGGTTGGCCCGGTGAGCGCCGCGTACTGCGCGCCGGCTTGCGTTGAGATCGTCGCGAGTTGGGCGCTAAGTTCGTGGAAGGTGTTCGTCAAGGCAACGCCCGCGGCGACGACTTCCTGCTTGGCGGGAACGCTTGTGGGAGCGTTGGCGAGTTCGCTCCAGGCACTCCAGAACGCCGAGATCTGACTGGCCAGGCCTGAGCTTGATGGTTCGTTGAACGCCGCCTGTGCCTGTGTCAGCTCTTCGGATTGGGTGCTTGCTTCGCTCAACGCGCTGTTTTGCGTGCGGTATTGCGCGTCGAGGTAGATGTTGCGCACGCGCGTGATCGTCGCGACGCTGACGCCCGTGCCGAGCTGTGCGCCCTCGCCCGTCAGCGATGAGATCGCGGGGATCGTGATCGGCTGGTTGGTCTGCAGGACCGCGGTCTGGCGTGAGTAGCCTTCGGTGTCGGAGTTGGCGATGTTGTTGCCGGTGACGTCGAGCGCCGCCTGCTCGGCGATCAGCCCGCTGAGCGCGGTTTGCAGTCCTTGCAGGGTCGGGATCGACATCGGCTCAGGCGTGCAGGTCGAGGACGTGCAGGTTGCCGCCCGGGCGCGGGCGTGTGATTGGCGTGGAAGATCCGTGGGTGTCGTAGCCGTTGACTCCGTCGAGTGCGAGAATGCCCATCAGGTGGTCGAGGAAGCCGAGTTCGATCTGCATCAGCGTGCGGTTGCAGGAGTGCTCGCGTTGCAGCTCTCCGAGCAAACCGCGTAGCTCTGCGCTCAGCGTCGCGGCGCGCTCAGCGTCGGCGTGGCTCATCAGCGTGCGCAACCGCTCCAGCGTGACCGCCTCGGCGGCGATACCGAGCTGCGCTCCGCTGCGCGCGAGCAGGCGCGAGCGCTGCTCCTCAAGCAACTGGCGGCGGCCCATCTCTCCGCGCAGGATGCCGGCCAGGCGCACCACGGTGTGCACGTCGCGCGCACGAATCGCCGCGCCCTGCTCCAGCACGACCTCCAGCAGGCTGCGCGCCGAGTCGATCTGTGCGCTCAGGTGTGCGAGTACATCGGTCGTCAGCGCATGGTCATGCGTGAGTCCGTCGGGTATGGCAAGTGCGGTCATGCTCATGCGCTCGTACCTCCGCTTGCGGCTACGATGCCACTTGAGTTCGTGCCACCAACGGCGGGCGCTGCTTCGGTGCGGTTGGGCGTGGGCACTCTCGTGTTTGCGGTTGCGCTCGTGCCGCCTGTCGTGGCCGCTGC
>DATNKN010000438.1:0-2629 GCA_035603375.1 Solirubrobacteraceae bacterium | reverse complement strand
CAGTAGTCGAATGGCCCGCGCAGCGCGCGGGCCGTCGTCATCGGCTCGACCTGGGCTATCGCGGACGGCGAGTCGGATGGGTGGGTGGGTGGGCGGGCGGGCACCCCAAAAAACTACGGGTGCGCCCGGTCAGACGCCTGCGCCCGCGGCCGACAACCCAGCGGCTGCTCGCAACGCGTCGGCCTTGTCGGTCTTCTCCCACGTGAAGTCGTGGTCGTCACGGCCGAAATGCCCGTAGGCAGCGGTCTTCTGGTAGATCGGGCGGTGGAGTTTCAGCTCCTCGCGGAAAGCGCCGGGGCGCAGGTCGAAGTGCTCGTCCACGAGCCGCGCGATCTCCCCGCGGCCGACCTTCTCGGTGCCGAACGTCTCCACCATCACCGACACCGGATGCGCAACGCCGATCGCATATGCCACCTGCACCTCGGCTCGATCGGCGAGGCCAGCGGCGACGATGTTCTTGGCAACCCAGCGTGCCGCGTAGGCGGCGGAGCGATCGACCTTGGAGGGGTCCTTGCCGGAGAATGCGCCGCCGCCGTGACGAGCCATGCCACCGTAGGTGTCGACGATGATCTTGCGCCCGGTCAGGCCGCAATCGCCCATTGGCCCGCCGATCACGAAGCGTCCCGTGGGATTGACGAGGAAGTTCTTCTGAAGCTTCTTCTCGTCGTAGAGCTCAGCCGGGAGCACCGGACGCAGCACTTGCTCGAACAGGTCGGGCTTGATCAGCGTCTCCGAGTCAATGCCATCGGCGTGCTGGGTTGAGATCAGGATCTTTTCGATCTCCACGGGACGCCCGTCCTTGTAGCGGACGGTGACCTGCGTCTTGCCGTCGGGACGCAGATAGGGCAGCACCTCGCCCTTGCGCACCTCGGCGAGGCGCTTGGAGAGCTTGTGGGCAAGCGCGATCGGCAGCGGCATCAGCTCCTCGGTCTCATTCGAGGCGTAGCCGAACATCATGCCCTGATCGCCCGCGCCCGCGACATCCAGCTCGTCATCATCGGCGGGGTCGTGGCGCGTCTCATACGCCGCGTTGACGCCCTGTGCGATGTCCGGGGACTGCTTGTCGATCGCGTTGATGACCGCGCAGGTGTCGCAGTCGAAGCCGTAGGCGGCGTTGTCGTAGCCGATCTTGCGCACCGTCTCACGCGCGATTTCCTGGATGTCGACGTAGGTGTTGGTGGAGATCTCACCGGAGACGACGATCAGCCCCGTGTTGACGAGCGTCTCGCACGCGACGCGGCCGTAGGGGTCGGCACGCATCACGGCGTCAAGCACGCCGTCGGAGATCTGATCGGCGATCTTGTCGGGGTGGCCCTCCGTGACCGACTCGGAGGTGAACAGGAACTCTGTATCGGAATGTTGGCTCATGGCTTGGGGTCGGCTCCGTGCGTCGCTTGAAAAGTGGACAGCAGTCTATGCGGCTTGCGTGCGTGTGCGGGTGCCACGCTCGACAAAGTCGATAATCAGCGGCACACCGTCCATCCCGTAACGGGCACGCAGACGGTTCTCGATGAAGTAGGCGTAGTCGCGGGTGACCCGCGCGCGCGAGTTGACCTGGATCGCAAAGCGCGGCGGGCGCTCCTCGATCTGGGTCATGTAGATCAGCTTCAGGCGATGTTGGCTCGAGCCGCGACGTGTGCCCACGGGCGGCTGGCGCGCCTGCACCGCCTCAGCCAGGAAGCGGTTGAGCTCGGGCGTGGGAATACGTCCACGGCGACGGTCGCCGAGCGCCAGCGCCTCGGCGATCAATCGTGAGACATTGCGACCGGTCTTCGCGCTCGCGGTCAGCACGCGCGGGCGCAATCGCAGCTTTTCAGCGACACGAGCACGCTCGTGGTCGAGGTCTTTCTCCGTGCCTTCGTGGAGATCCCACTTGTTGAGCACGATCGCAGTCGCACAACCGGCCTTCATCGCAAGCTCGGCGACGCGCAAATCCTGCGCGGTGACTCCATCGCTCGCGTCGCATACGACAAGCGCCACATCGGCGCGCTCAGCGGCGCGCTGGGAGCGCAGGGTCGTGTAGTACTCGACCGAGTCCTCCACCTTGGACTGGCGACGCATGCCGGCGGTGTCGATCAGCACCAGCCGTCGTTCACCTGTGCCATCCGGGGTATCGACTGTCAGGGGGGTGTCGATCGCATCGCGGGTGGTGCCGGCTACCTCTGAGACGATCACTCGATCTTCGCCGAGGAAACGGTTGACAAGCGAGGACTTGCCGACGTTCGGACGGCCGATCAGCGCCAGACGGATTTCCTCCTCGTCGACATCGTCCTGCTCCGCCGGCGGGAGCAACTCCACGATGCGGTCGAGCAGGTCCCCCGTGCCGAGCCCCTGCGCAGCCGAGACCGCAAGCGGCTCCCCGAGGCCGAGACGATGGAAGTCTGCGGCCAGGGGGAGGTCGGCGACCCCGTCGCACTTGTTGGCGGCGACAATGCTCGGCAGCGGCGAGCGGCGCAAAAGCTCAGCCATCTCCTCGTCCCCCGGCCGTGTGCCGGCCTTCGCGTCCACGACCAGCACCGCGACCTGCGCGTCGGCCAGTCCCGCGCGCGCCTGATCGCGGATCGATCCCGACAGCGGGTCCTCGTCCTGGAAGTCCACGCCGCCCGTGTCGATCAACGTGAATGTGCGC
>DATNKN010000427.1:0-2443 GCA_035603375.1 Solirubrobacteraceae bacterium | reverse complement strand
CGGAGCCACTGTTCGAAGCGCTCTTCGGCGAGTGCGAGCACGCGTTCTGGCTCGACAGCGGCGGCGCCCCGAGCGCGCTCGCGCAGTGCTCTTACCTGGGGACCACGAGCGGCCCGGATTGGGCGGTGTTCGAATACGACGTGGAGCAGGGTGCCGTTGTGCGCCACGACGCGAGTGGGGATTTTAAGGAGAATGGGTCGATCTTTCAGGTACTCGACCGCGAACTGGTCGAGCGTGGGCTGGAGCCCCCGGAGAGCCCGCCGCGCGGGCTGATCGGCGGGTTTGTTGGTTATCTGGGCTATGAGTGCAAGGGCGATTGCGGTGCAACCAACGCCCATGTCTCCGACATGCCCGACGCGACCATGATGTTCGCCAATCGCGTAGTCGCGGTCGATCACGTGTCCGGGCGCACCCATGTGCTCTCACTCGGCGCGGCCGAGGACCCTGACGCCGAGCAGTGGATGGAGCAAGCAGAGCGCGCGGTGGTAAACGCCCTGTCCGGACCATCCCCCGATATGACGAGCACCGGCACGACCCCAAAATCCCCAAACACACAGGTCCTCTTCAAAGTGGGCAGGGGACGCGAGCAGTACCTTGCGGATATCGCACGTTGCCAGAGCGCGCTGGCGGCCGGCGAGTCCTATGAGGTGTGTCTGACCGACCAGATCCACACCGACGCCGCGCCCGACCCGTGGGAGCTGTATCGGGGGTTGCGGCGCTCGAACCCGGCGCCGTTTGCCGCGTATTTGAAGCTGGGCGACTATGCGATCCTCAGCTCCTCGCCCGAGCGTTTTCTCTCGGTCGATCGCGACCGCCGCGTGATGGCCCGCCCGATCAAGGGCACCGCACCCCGCTCGGCCGACCCGAGCGAGGACGAGGCGACGCGCAGGGAGTTGCAAGAGGACGAAAAGACGTTCGCCGAGCACCTGATGATCGTCGATCTTTTGCGCAACGATCTCGGGCGCGTGTGCGAAGTGGATTCTGTGCGGGTGCCGGAGCTGATGGTGATCGAGCGCTATGCGACCGTTCATCAAATGATCTCCAACGTCGTTGGCGTGCTCGACGCGGGGCGCTCATCCGTGGATTGTGTGCGCGCGTGCTTCCCGGGCGGGTCGATGACGGGCGCGCCGAAGCTGCGCACGATGGAGATAATCGATGACATCGAGCGCGAGGCGCGCGGTGTGTATTCGGGTGCGATCGGATATTTCGGAGTTGACGGGGTCGTGGACCTCAGCATCGTGATCCGTACGATCGTGATGCGTGTTGGTGGGGGCGCCAAAACGACGACGATCGGCGCGGGCGGGGCGATCGTGATGCAATCCGACCCCGAGGAGGAGTTTGAGGAGATATTGCTGAAGGCGCGCGCGCCGATGGCGGCAATCGCGAAGGCTGTAACCGGCAGTGACTCGCCCGAGGCGTGGACAGTGCAATTGGAGCCGCAATTCGCGGGGACGGCGTCGTAAGGGACGACCCCGCGCGGCCGCGAGAGGAGAGGGAGATGATCTCATGAGCGAACTGAGCCCGATCGAGCCCGACGCCGAGGAGGAGTGGGAAGTGGGCTGGGACATACGCGAGGCCACACACGCCGACGTGCCCGCGGCCGCTGCCGCCATCAACCAGCTGCTCGAGGAACTCGGCGGCAAAGCGGGCGATCTGGAGGAGCTGGAACGTGTCGCGCACGCGCTCGTTGACGACGGCAGCGCCGGCGTGCTGCTGGTAGCGGAAAACCTCAACGAAATCGTGGGGGTGCTCGGCGTCAGCTGGCAGATCGCGATCCGCATCCCGGGCCGCTACGGCCTGATCCAGGAGATGTGGGTGCACCCCGCTTTTCGCGGCATGACGATGGGCGGCGATCTCGTCGTCGCCCTGTTCGACATCGCCCGCCGCCAGGGAGTGCGGCGATTGGAGGTGGGCTTGCCGGCCGAGCACTACCCCCATCTCGACGCCACCGAGGCTTTTTATGTGAACAACGGTTTCACCACGATCGGAACGCGCATGAGGAGGCTACTGTGAGCAACGTCATCCAGCTGCCCAACCGTACGGCACGAGCGCCGCGGCTCGTGATGGTGGAGCAGCGCATGGACGAGAGCGTCGGCGACGCGGCGCCGTTCATACTCGACCGCAACGGACAGAAGATGGAGGGCCACGACGATCGTCGCCGCACCGAAGAGTTGCGCGAGGGCTTGACGCGCCACGAAGGAGTGCACCCCGACACGGCCGACGCCGAGGACGAGTACGTGGAACGCGTGCTCGCGGAGCTGCACGAGCCCAGCTACCTGGACGCGCTGCGCCGCGTGGACTGGCAGGAGCCGACGATGATGCCCGAGTGGGCGCCGCCGGGCCTGCCGGCCGACAGTCCCGTGTGGGCGGGCGTCGTGGACACCGCCTTCGAGGGTGTGCGCACGGCGGTGACAGCCGCACAGCGTGTGGTGGACGGCGCGCA
>DATNKN010000357.1:0-2052 GCA_035603375.1 Solirubrobacteraceae bacterium | reverse complement strand
CCACAGACCTCGAGGCGCGAGGATCCGAGCCATAAGGGGCTCGCGAGGGCGCAGCTAGACCCGCTCAGGTCCAGTCGCGCGACTTGCGTGGCGTGTGGTACGTTGCCGCTCGGCGCCGGGTTGGTATCCGTTCTGACCAGGGCGCCGCGTTGCAGCGGGGTGAAGCGAGCTCCGTCGGCCTCCGGCGGAGCGATCGGGTCCCTCGCCATTTTCCTTCAACGTGGAGATCCAGCATGGTCGATCCCTCCGACCCGCGCTGCGAGTTGTCCCTTTACCTGCCGGCCGATCGTCGGCTCGTTCTCGCCTTTCGTCCCACTCGCCTTGGGGCCTTGCCTCCGATTCAGATCTCCCGGTGAGCGCCACGGCCGGCCGGGAGGGCTCCGGCGGAGCCGCCGGGCAGTTCGCGCTCGACGAGGTACGCCTCGACGGGAGCGTGGAGATCCGCGTGTGGGGCGAGCTCGACGTTCTCACCGCCCCGCAGCTACGCGAGCATTGCGAGCGCGAGTCTCGGGCTGGAACGCGCGTTGTGGTGATCGACCTCAGCCGCGTTACGTTCATGGACAGCAGCGGCATGCACGCGCTCATCGACGCTCATGCTGCCGCCCGGACACGCCTTCAGATCAGGCTCAGCCCCGCCGCCGCCCGGGTCGTCGACATTTGCGGCCTGCGGGAGATGCTTCCGATCATCGCCGGGTGAGTCGCTCGACGGCCGCCCTCGGCGGGGCGTGACTAGGTCGCGGGAGGGGGTCCGCTCCGTCCTGCCAACTACGCGATCGCTTTTGGAGTAACGTGACCTGCGGCGGCCGCGGCCGCCATAGAGTCTTGCGCGGACTAACCGGCGGACATCTTCCGGCTGGGGCGCGGAAGGGGCGTGACGGTCGGGCTGCTATTCACCGCTCCTCGGCGCGACAAGCGCTTCCCTTCCTTGGTGCGGCCATGATATGGAGGCGCAGCGAGGAACCAGCATGACCGATCAAACGATCAGGTCGCCGACGGGTCCCCGCGCGGCGGCAATCTCAGACGGCGTCGTGCGGATCCTCCGAGAGCAGACTGGACGCGGGCCGACCGAGGCACGCACCACGATTCACGGCGACTTGGTCGCCTGCGTCCTCCACGACACCCTCACCGTCGGCGAGCGCACGTTGGTCGCCGATGGTCAATCCGAAGTCGTCCTAACTCTGCGCAAGCGCTATCAGGACGCGATGCGCTCGGCCCTCGAGGCAGAGGTTGAAAAGCACACAGGACGGCCCGTCATCGCGTTCATGAGCGACAACCACATTGATCCGGACGTCGGGATCGAAGCCTTCATCCTTGGTCCGGAGCGGGATGACGGTCGGCCGACCTGATTGACCGCCGCGTGCGAACGGCCGCTCAAAAAGCTCAGCCTTCGATGATCGGCAGGATGCGGCGAAGGCCCGTGAGGTCGATCAGGTGCGCGCAGGGAGCGCTGGCGATGATCGAGAGCCTATCGCCAAGGTGACGGTGCGCCGCTATCAGCGCGTGCAGCCCGCTGCTATCGATGAACTGGACGCCGCTGAGGTCGACGAGAACCACCTCGACATCGTTGTCGCAGTCGAATTGCCACTCCCTCCGAAACCGCGGCGCGTTCTCGAGATCAAGCTCGCCGCTAACGAGGATGCGCACGACCGAGTCGCCCGACGAGCGCTCGATCCGAAACCGAGCTGCGTGCACGGCGGCTCGACGGTAGAACTGCCGGTAGCCGCGGCGCGGCCTGGCCGCAAATGCTGACTTTTTGTGGTACACGGAGACGCTCAATCCACCGAACCCTGTGAGGGAAACAAGTGGACCGGTCGCGCTGCCGGTTCACAGCAGCGCCGCCCCAGCGTGTACGCCGTTAGTGCTTGGGGCCTGCTACAGCCCCGAGCTCCGCGAGACATGATAACCAGGTCTGTCCACCGCGACAGCTCACCGCACTGCGGGGAGTCAGCAGCGGCGCGCCCCTGTCTTCGTGGACCGCAAACGGGGATCCTGGTTAGCGGGGGGAGAGGGCCGGCTCGAGGCCCTCGTGGCTGACGCGATGACGGACTTTCG
>DATNKN010000348.1:0-3361 GCA_035603375.1 Solirubrobacteraceae bacterium | reverse complement strand
TCCCCTCGGACGTCGCTTCGTAGATCGTGCGCGGTGCCGAACGCTCGCTCGCGCCATCGCCCCTCGATCCGGCGCTGCGCACGAGCGCGTCGGAGCTGAGCTGGTCAAGCGCTGAATAGACCCCTGTGGGAGCAAAGCCCGAAGAGCCAAACCGCTCGCGCAGTCGGCGCGCCAAGTCGTACCCGTAGCCCGGCCGCTCGATTACAAGTCCCAGCACCGCGTTCTTGGCAGACATAGCTCCCGAGCACCCTCAGTTCAAAACATTGGCTGACATCTTCACACAGTATGCAAGATTGAGCCGGGAATGTGTCCTTGTACCGAATAATTTCAATTGCCAGGTGCCGGTCCGGGTGCCACCTGGCCCCGCTCACAACGAGAGAACGTGCACGGCCGCCAGGCCGCACCAGCGTCCATACGGTGCGAAAAACGCCCGCACGTCCTCTTCGGCGGCGCATGCGCGGGGATCGCCGCCGCTGAGGCGCCGCCCTACGTACTTGAGCAGGCCGAGATCCCCAGCCGGCAGCTGGTCGAAGCGGCCCTGCCCGTGTAGTGCGAGCATCTCCACCGTCCATGGGCCGATCCCAGGGATCGCGCGCAGCCGGCGCCACACGCGCTCGTGGTCGGGGTCGTGCAGGTCGGTACGTCCACTCGCCACCTCGCGGGCAACACGTACGAGCAAGCGCGCGCGCGTTTCGGACAGCTCGAAAGATTCCAGGCGCGCCGGCGCCGCGCCCGCGAGTGTAGATGGTGAGGGAACGTCGCGCAGCGGCCGTTCACACCCCTCCCAGCCGCTCCAGCGCGGTCCCAACGAGGCGACGATGCGACGTTGGATGCCGGCCGCCCGCTCGTACTCGATCAGCTGCTCGCAGATCGCCCACGCCAGCGCCTCGAATGGCTCGGGCCGGCGCCTGGCGCGCAGCCACGGCCGCGCCCGCACGGAGTGCCCGATCAGCGGATCACTGGCAAACTCGCGATAGAACCCACTCAACTCATCGTCGACGCCGAGCGCGAAGCGCATCCGCTCGATCCCGTAGCGCGCCGCCTCAATGTCGCACGAGCGTGCCCCGAACAGCACCGCGTCGGGCGCGGTCTGCGCCACGCGCACGTGTACAGGCTCGCCATCGCGGTGCAGCAACCGTTCGAGCACGCCGCCGCGAGAGCGCAGCACGCCGTCCATGCCGTTTACCAGTGGGAGGCGAAACGCACAGGCCGGCGTGACCTCGACGCGCAACTCGGAGAGCCGCGACGCCTCAGCGATCCCGGCCAACGGGGCCCAGCAGATGAACGTCGACGAGCAGCGTACGCGTGGCGACAACCTCCATCAGCTCGCCCACAGACTTCGAGCGCTTCTTGCTGGCGCGTCCGACACGACGCGCCCGGCGAGCGCTCGCCAGCGCCAAGCGCTTGTTGTGGCGACGATGCACCAAACCGAGCATGGCCGCGCCTGCGACAAACCCGCCGGCAGCAGCAGCGGCCGTCGCGGCCGTGTGCGCAGCAGGAGACGGGCGGGCCGCAAGCTCCTTGAATATGGGCTCCGGCGCGAGCACCGGATGGGCATCCACAACCTCGGTGCTGCTCGTGTCGATCACTGCGCCCAGTGTAGAGAGCGCTCCGGACCTACGCTCCACAAGCCGGCGGCATCTGGTCCGCTGCGCGACAGACTCAGCGCATGACACTCAACTCGGCGTGGGCAAAGCCCGCCGGTGCCCCCTACAACTCCCGTTCGTAAACCCGATAGCGGCGCACGATCTCCCCGCCCATGCCTTCCATGGCGCGGTTCATGGGCTTGTTTATCTCAAGTATCCAGCCCATCTCCCCACCCTTCTGGGGCGTGCTTTCGGCCGCGTCGAAGTGCATCTGGTAGAAGCGCGCCGCGACACCGGTGTGCTGGTACTCGGGCTTCACGCCCAGCGCGAACACGCGCACCGAGTCGATCTTCTTGCGCTCGCGCAGCGCGGTGACCCAGCCGAAGGGGAGCAATCGACCGTTCATCTTCGCCAGCACCTGGTTGAAGTCGGGCAGCGTGAGCGCCGCGCCGACGACCTCGCCGGTGTCCTTCTTTTCGGCGACCATCGCCCAGTTCTCGTCCAGCACCGGCTTGAGGTCCTTGGCCATGTGGCGGACCTCCTCCTCGTTGAGCGGCACGAAGCCCCAGTTGCGCTCCCACGCGGAGTTGTAGACCTCCAGGAAACGGGTGATCTCGGCGTGGAGGTCTTTCTTGTTGAAGTTGCGGCACACGATCCCGTGGTCTGCCTCGAGTTTGTCGGCGGTCTCCCAGATCGCGGGGTGCACGTTTTCGCGGCCGGTGACGTGCAGGCTCCACATGTAGAGGTCCATCGCCTTGGCCATGCCGAGGTCCTGCTCGAACAGATGCTGGTAGTAGGGGTGGTGCCAGGGACAGAGGATGATCGGCGGACGCTCGTGGCCCTCCACCAGCAGACCGCACTCGTCGTTGGTGGTGAAGTCCATCGGGCCCACCATGCGGTCCGATCCACGCTCGCGCAACCATTGCTCGGCGGTGTCGAGCAGCGCCCGGGCGACCTCGGGGTCGTTCTCGCACTCAAACCAGCCGAACAGCCCCCACTTGTTGTCCTGAAACTCGTTGAGGTTGCGGTCGATGTGCGCGCTGATGCGCCCCACCGCCTGACCCTCGCGATAGGCCAAGAAATACTGCGCCTCGGTGTGCTTGAAGAACGGGTTCTTCTTCTGGTCCAGCCGTTTCTTGACGTCCATCAAGAGCGGCGCGACCCAGTTGCGCTCGTTACGATAGAGCCGCCACGGCAGCTTGACGAACGTGTTCAGCTCGCTCCGAGACGTGACCGGACGTATCTCCACGCTCGTTGTCTTGCCCGCGGACTCAACAGCCATGGCCGCCCACCATATAGGAAGAGAGCCGATGCCAACATCCACAGACGTCTTCGCAAAGGTCCGCGGGTACGAGCGCGAAGACATATTGAAGGCCGCGCGCGAGGCCGACCTGATGCCTTACTTCCGCACGGTCGAGTCGCCCGCGATGCCGGTCGTGGAGATGGAGGGCGCGCCGCGGATCATGCTCGCCTCCAACAATTATCTCGGGCTGACCGGCGACGAGCGCGTGATCGGAGGCGCGCGCGATGCGCTGACGCGCTACGGCACCGGACTGACGGGATCGCGCCTGCTCAACGGCACCACGCCGCTTCACCTGGAGCTGGAGCGCGAGATCGCCGAGTGGATGAACACCGACGATGCACTCGTGTTCACGACCGGCCACCAGGCCAACGTGGGCACGCTGGGCACGCTGCTCGGACCGGCGGACACGGTCGTGGTGGACTCGGCCGACCACGCCTCGATCCTCGACGGGGTGCTGCTCTCCAAGGCGAAG
>DATNKN010000321.1:0-11622 GCA_035603375.1 Solirubrobacteraceae bacterium | reverse complement strand
CCGCAGAGATCGGCCACAGAGGGCTATTCGAAGCGCATCTCCTTCGTAGACAGGCATGGCCGCCATCGACTCCCAGCACTCCCAGAACTCAACGCGTGCCGCACGGGCTCCACACGACCCTCTCGCCGCGCCACAGCTGGCCGCGCGCTTGGAGGAGGAGGTCGCTCGCGCCGAGCGCCACCACACCGCGCTCAGCTGTCTGCTCGTAGGTCTCGACGAAGTCGAGCATCTGGCCCAGACGCATGGCGCGGAGCTGCCCGCGCAGGCGCTCGCCTACTTCGCCGCGGCGCTCGCGCCGGAGCTGCGACGCTTCGACCGCGTCGGGCACCCCACCGAGGGCGAGCTGCTGGTCGTGTTGCCCGGCGCGGACGAGCGGCGTGGGGAGATCGTCGCGCGACGCGCGCTCGGCAGGCTGCACGCGATCAAGCTCGACATCCAGGGGCGTCGGCTGCCGTTGCGCGTATCGATGGGCATAGCCGCGTGGCACGACGGGCTGACGGCCGAGCAACTGCTTTCGCTGACGCGGCTCGCGGCCAAGCGAGGCGAGACCTCCGGAGAACGCCCTGCCGAGCAGAGTCAGCAGCCGCATGGCACCGGTGAGGGGCAGCCGGTACGCCGCCGCTAGGACCATAATCCCACGCCGTGCTTTCCGGGTCCGAGTTGTGGTTGCTGCGCTTGATGGCCGATCGCGGCCTCGCGCTGCTCGACGCGTCGACGCTGCTAATGGTGGTCGAGGAGCGTCGCGAGCTGCGTGTGGCGGCCTCCAGCGGACGGGTGTCGGTTCGGGTGCGGGTGCTGCCGATGGAGGGCAGCGCGCTCGGAGCGGTGTACACGTCCGGCAAGTCGCTGTCGCTCGAGCGACCGCGCGGACAGGAAGCGACCTGGCTGCACGAGCTTGGCCTGGAAGCCCGCTCGGTGCTCGTCGAGCCGTTCAGCTTGGAGGGACAGGGAGGTGGGTTGGTTATCGCGGCGCGCGAGGACAGCAGCTTCCGCGAGCCCGACCGGCGCGCGCTCGGCGCATTCGCCGCGAGCGTCGCCCAACGCTTGGCCGCGGAGCGCTCGGTCGAGATCGAGCGGCTGCGCTTCGGCATGGAGGCGCGAGAGCGTGAGCGCACCCGCTGGGCACGGGAGATCCACGACGAAACCGTGCAGGGACTCGGAGCCCTGCGCCTGCAACTCGCCAACGCGCGCGACCTCGGCGATCAGGAAGCGCTGAGCACCGCCGTCGACACGGTGCTGGAGGGCTTGGGCCAGGAGATCGACGGGTTGCGCCACCTGATTACCGAGCTTCGCCCCGCCGCGCTGGACGACTTCGGGCTCGTGCCGGCGCTGGAAGCACTCGCGCGCCGCGCCCAGGCGATGGACGGGCTTGAGATCTCGACGGACATCGGGCTCCCAGACGATGCCAGGCGCCTGGACCCAGAGCTTGAGAGCACCATTTACAGAGTCGTGCAGGAGGCGCTCACGAACGTAAGCCGTCACGCCAAAGCGACACAGGCGAGGATCAGTATCGTCGAGGAGAACGGCACCGTTACAGCAGCCGTCACCGACAACGGCGAGGGCCTTCCCGAAGGCGGCGCTTCCCGGCAGCGCACGCCCGAGCAGGAACTGAAGGGCGGCTTTGGCGTATCCGGGATGCGCGAGCGCGCCGAGCTTGTGCGCGGGGAGATCGAGCTGGTGTCGGCTCCCGGCGGCGGCGCCACGATGCGCCTGCGGGTGCCTTTGGCCGGCCGTCCCACACCGGTATAGCCTTCGTGGAAGTCAGCGGCGCATGCGCCGCTGACCCGGACGGTGCATGCACCGTCCGGCTGGGCCGCACATGTGCGGCCCACAGGGAGGCGCGCATGCGCGCCTCCCCAGGCGGCGCATGCGCCGCCTGAACAACACAACAACGTTTCTACTCGACGAGTCCGAGCTTACGTGCGTAGGCGGTTATCTCCGCCCTCGAGGAGAACCCGAGCTTCTCGATCGCGCGCGCCCGGTAGGTCTTCACCGTGCGCTCGGCTACATGCAGCTGCTCGGCGATCTCGGGGTTGGTGAAGCCCAGCGCGATCAGGCGCACAACCTCGCGCTCACGCTCGGAAAGCGCGATCCCCTCCTGGTGCTCGCCCTCGCCGGTAACCATCAGCGCGCCAAGGCGCGGGTGCAAGTAATTGCGTCCCGACACCGCCAGGCGGAACGCTTGCAGCAGCTCGGCCGGCTCGGCCTCCTTGAGCACATAGCTGCGCGCGCCGGCACGCAGAGCCTGGCGCGCGTACTCGGGGTCCTCGCGCATCGTGAGGATCGCCACCGCGAGCGTCGGGTGCGCCACGAAGCAGGTCGGCAGCGCCGCGAGGCTGGAACCGCCGGGCATCGTGAGGTCGAGTGTGAGCAGGTCGGGCTTGAACTCTCGCACGGCGCGAATCGTCGAGGGCACGTCAGCCGCCTCCGCGACAACCCGGAACTCGCCGGTCTCGCGCTCGAGCACCGCGCGAATACCGTCGCGCACGACCGTGTGATCGTCGGCGATTATCACGTCTATTGGCCGGTCCACGCCGGCAGCTTCAGCCGCCATACAGGGCTAACCGTACAGGCTCCCCTGGCGGCATCGCGAAGCGTATCGTCGGCATCAAGGCTCAAGCGCGCGCCAGCCTACCTTGCAATAGCGGGCAGATTGCCCCTTTGGGACGACGCGCGCCGACACCTTTGGGACGACAACATCGGCACCACACGCTCTACAGACAAGCGACCTTCCGGACATCATCATTGCACGAGTGATGCCACCGCTTCATCGACGTGTCGCTTCCAGCGACCGTTCCTGCCGCGGTGGTAGCGCGCATCGTTCCCCAATGACAAGGAGTCGAGACGATGGTTGATTTCGGTGTCGCGGTCGCATGGATAGCGATCTCGGCGGCCAGCGCGAAGGGGCTCACCGTCTTCGGTCGGGCCGCGGCGGCGAGTTGCCTCAAGGACGAGCTGGCGTGGCCGGGGGGCGAGGGCACGCTCGTGCACGACGGTTTGCTGGCGCACCTCAACGCTCCCACCTCTCGATTGGGCGAGCTGAGTTGAATCGCGGCGGCGGCTCGACGCACGTGTCGCCCGAAGCGCGACCTCAGCTGCGTTTGGTCGCAGGAGACGGCCCGCTCGAGGATTCGTGTTTACCGGCGCACACGGAGCCAGACCGCGATGGCGCCCATGTGCTCGTCGTCGGCACCGACGCTTGCGCGCGGGCGAGCGTGCGGGAGGATCTGCGCACCGTGCTGCCGGCCGGGACCGCGTTCGGCGAGGCCGGCGAGACGTGGGAGGTGCTGGCCAGCGCAGCGAACAGCCGGATGGTCGTGCTGATCGACGATCTCCGCGACGTATCGGTCGAGTCGCTCGCACGGCTGCTCGGCCGCCGACACCCGACCTTGCCGATCCTTGCGGTCGGCGAGCAGACTCGCGCCACGAGCATTGAGAACGTACCGGCGGATGGCGCGGCGCTTTAGGTGCCGCGGCGGGTGCAAACCGGCCGAGAAATCGCGTCACCGTGGCGTCCCGTCGGCCCTCCACCCTAGAATCCCGCCCATTCGGCCGTCGAGAGCCGAGCCCCAGCCAGCGTCGAGAGGCATCCTTGCTTGCCAAGTCTCCCCGACTGCGGAGAATCCTGCTTGCATACACGATCAACGAACTGGGGACCTGGTTCGGGTATGTCGCGCTGGCTTTGGGCGTATACGCGAGCACGCACAGCGCGTTTGCGACTGCCGGCCTGTTTGTCGCGCGCGGCCTGCTGCCGGCACTGTTGGCGCCGGTGCTCGTCGCCCGCACCGAGCGCTCGCTGCGCGGCGGGCGACTGACGCTGCTGTATCTGCTGGAGGCACTGCTCACCGTCGCGCTCGCCGCATTGCTATGGCACTTCTGGCTCCCGGGCGTACTAGTGCTCGTTACGATCGACGGCATCGTTGCCGTGGCCGCGACGGCCCTGGTCCGTGCCTCCGCGGCGCGAGTGGCGGTCGAGGAGGCGCTCGAGCGAGCCGGCGACGCGGTCCTCGACGCACAGACGCGGGAGGCGACTATCGAAGCCGCCCAGCGACACGCGAGCGCGGCGCTCAACTTCGCCTTCATGGGTGCCCTGGCGATCGGGCCGGCGCTTGCGGGTGGGCTTGTGCAGGTCGTCGGTGGGCCGGTCGCGTTGCTCGTGGACGCGTTCACGTTCCTCGTCTGCGCGGGGCTCCTGCTGGGGCTGAGCACTCATGTGGCGGAAACCGGCGGCGATTCGATTCGTGCGCGGCTGCGCGCCATTGGGCGGCACATGCGGGCCGTGCCCACGCTGCGCGCCCTCTTTATCACCCAGGCGATAGCGCTCGTGTTCTTCGCGTCGGTGGAGCCGGTGGAGGTGCTCTACACGAAGTCGACGCTGAAAGCGGGCGATCTGGGATACGGGCTGCTGATGGGCTTCTGGGGCCTTGGCGCGGCATTCGGGGCGATCGTGTTCGCGCGCTCGGGACAGCGATCGCTCGGGCCGATGCTCAGCTTTGGCACGCTGCTTGTGGGCCTTGCCTACTTGGGTTTCGCGGGGGCGCCAACGATCGAGCTTGCGTGCTCAGCGGCGGTGGTGGGCGGCATCGGCAACGGCATCCAGTGGCCTTCGCTGATCAGTGCCGTACAACAGTTGACGCCGGCCGGGCTGCACGGCCGCCTGATGAGCGCCGTCGGATCGCTGAACGCGCTGTGCCCGGCGCTCGGGTTCATCCTCGGCGGCAGCATCGCGGCGGTGAGCTCGCCGCGAGTCGCGATGCTCGTGGCGGGCGCCGTTGCATCGCTGGCGACGCTCGCGTTCATGCGCCTGCCGATGCACGGGCTGCGATCCACAAGCGAACCCACAGTGGCCATCGCCGGCGAGCCGGAGCTGGCGAGCGCGGGTCAATAGCCGTCGCGGCGACGCACCGCCTATCCGCGCGCACACGAGGTCCAACCGTCCTTAAGTACGACGCCCTGTCGGCCGTTAAGGACTACAGAGCAAGCGGTACGCAAAGATGAGCATTCTCAGACGACACCTATACCGGCTTTATCTCGCCAGCCAGTGGATCCTGCTGGCGGGCGCCGTCGCGGTGGCGGTGCTCACCTCCCGCTCCGCGCAGTGGCATCCGATCGAACTCGTCGGGCTGCTGCTCGTGCTGAGCGTGATCGGCGAGTGGCTGACGATCACGGTCGGCAGCCAGAGCGTCTCCTCCGGGTTCGTGGCGCTCGTGCTGGCGATGATCCTGCTCGGCCCGGCGCCGGCGGTCGCAATCGGCGCGGTCGCGATCGCCGCCGATTCGCTGGCGCGACGCCCCGCCCCGATCGTGTGCCTCTCGAACCTGACGACGTACTCCGTCTATCTCGTGCTGGGAGCGCTGCTCAGCCGGCTGTTGATCGGCGGCGGCCACGTACAGACCGTGATGCTCTCGCTGATCGTGTTTTGCGTGTTCATCGCGACGAACCTCCTCAACTTCGCGCTGATCGCAATCCAGAAGTGCGTGCTTCAGGAAAAGTCGTTTCTGCAACAGGTGCGCGTGGTGCTCGTACCGATGCTTCCGGGGCAGATCGCCGCCGACGTGCTCGCGGTGATCCTCGCCTTGGCGTACACGAAGATGGGCTATCCCGTGCTGCTCAGCCTCGTGCTCGTGCTAGTGATCTTCCAGTACCTTGCGCGCGCGCTGCTTCGCTCCGAGGACCGCGCCGAGCAGCTGGAGGCGCGCTCGGTGAGGCTTGCCTCGATGCAGCTCGGCGTACTGGTGACGCTCGTGGAGACACTTGCGCTGCGAGACCGCATGACGGCTCGACATGCGGCCGCGGTCGCCCGCTACTCCCGCGCGCTGGCACGCGAGATGGGCTGCGACGAGGCCGACCAGGACCTCGCGCATACCGCCGGACTGCTGCACGACATCGGCAAGTTCGCGCTTCCCGATCGCATCCTGCACGCCGAGATCCTCTCCGACGAGGACTGGGCGGTCGTGCGCCGACACCCGCAGGAGGGCGCCACGCTCGTGGGACGCCTGGACGGCTATGGCCCCGTGGCCGACGCGATCCTGTACCACCACGAGCACATCGACGGCAGCGGCTACCCCGCAGGGCTGATCGGCAACGAGATCCCGCTGCCGTCGCGCATCCTCGCCGTGTGCAACGTGTATGACACGCTCACCGCGCGCGACTCCTATCGCTCGCCGATGACTCCCCAGGACGCGATCGCCGAGCTGCGCCGCGTCGCGGGCCGTCAGCTCGACGCCGAAATCGTGGACACGTTCATCGCGATGATCGAGCGCGAGGGACCCGTGACTTTCGCCCACGGCGACGACGCCGACTTCGAGGCCGAGCTGGCGTTCGAGCGGCGCACCCGCGCGCTCGCCCAACCCGCGGCGCGGTAGCCAACCGGAACGCCGGCCACATGGGCCGCGAGGATCGCTCGGCACATGGTCCGGACAGTTCCTCCGCAGACCGACGAGCCACGCCACGCGCCGGTCCTTAACGACCAGGGACGCCTCCATTTGGCGACGTCCCTGGGGACCGACTCGCCTCACAGAGGGCGTCGGTGTACTTGCAATCAGCCTTTATAACCCATTGAATGCTCCTTCCGTCGCGCGGGCGGCTCATCCCTACGTGCGACGGCCTCCATCCTCGGCCAAGCGCATTGAGGGTTGAGTAGGTTTGCGTAGCATAGTATCTGGGTTGGACGATTTGTCCACCTTGTACAAGCGATTGCACGTTTCCTTGCAATCGGAGGGCTTCTCCCCCGTCGGGCGACGGTTTGTCCGCTCCAATAGGCGGATTTCCCCGCTTGTGCGCCCGCGCGGCGCTCGACAAATGGGACGCCGGGCAACCTAAAGAGACCCGCGGCGACCCGCGGCTACGGTGCGCTTTTGCCCGTCAAACGTCCACAAAGCTCCCGCACGCTCAACCAATGCCTGCAAGTTGCCGAATCTCTATGCATCAGGGACAATGCGATGCTCGCTGACTCCCAAACACGAGCGCCGCCAGGCGAACACCGACTAGACGAGGCCAAAATGTCCAGCACCGTGGACCCAAGCCACGAGCACCAGCTCATCTTCACCAGCTCACAGGCCGCACGCTATCTCGGCGTGTCGCTCGCGACGATCCGCCGCTGGACCGACGCGGGCTACCTCAGCGGCTACAGGACGCCGGGCGGCCAGCGACGCTTCTCGCGTGCGCAGCTCGACGGGTTCGTCGAGTCGCTGCACCGCACCGACGAGACGACGCCCAAGCGCCAGGGCCGCAACGTCGCCTGAGCGTCCGGCTCAGCGCGCGAGGCGACCGAACTTCTCGCGCAGGCGGCGATAGAAGGAGGAGTCAGGCAGCTGCGCGATAATTCCCGCGTCGTTGACGAACTTGGCGTCGATTCTCGCGCCCGGCGCGATCGCGCACACGGGACGGCCGTCGACCGAAACGTCGAGCGCCTCGCGAGAGCGGTTGTGGATCTCAAGGCGATCGTTGGGAGCAGCCACGAGCGTGCGGGCCGTGAGCGAGTGGGGCGCGATGAACGACACGACGAACCCCTCCACCCCCCACGCCATTACCGGACCGCCGTTGGCGAGGTTGTAGCCAGTGGACCCCGCCGGGGTCGCGACGACCAGCCCGTCGCAGCGCACGCTGCCGAGTTCCTCGCCGTCGAGCACGTAGGCGATCTCAGCCACACGCTCCCCAACCTTGCGGTGGATCGCGACGTCGTTGATCGCCCGCTCGATTCCGGTCGGGGCGTCCAGCACGATCCCGGGCAGGCGCAAAAGCTCAAAGTCGCCATCGAACGCGCGCGCGATCCCCTCGGCCAGCTCGTCCGGCTCGATCGTCGCGAGAAAGCCGATGTCGCCGAAGTTGATCGCGAACACGGGCACCCCCGTGCCGGTGTAGCGGCGCAACG
Organism: Solirubrobacteraceae bacterium; assembly: GCA_035603375.1. Classification (GTDB taxonomy): domain Bacteria; phylum Actinomycetota; class Thermoleophilia; order Solirubrobacterales; family Solirubrobacteraceae; genus Palsa-744. Next base: position 3,749 of record DATNKN010000321.1, on the reverse strand, counting down.
CGCGCAGGATCGTGCCGTCGCCGCCGAGCACGATGCAGAGATCGACCGGGTCGCCCTCAGGCGTGCCCACAATCACTCCCTCGCTCGCAATCAGGCGGTGCTTGTCGGTCTCGTTGCGGTCGAAGCACAACGTCACCCCCGCGCTTGCCGCAGCGCCGATCAGCGCCTGCAGCGCATTGGCGGTTTGAGCGGGACGATTGTGGGTTAGCACCGACACGCTGCGCACCTGACGCGCAGCCGATGCGTCGAGCTTTGTGGCGAGCTGCTCGCCGCCGCCGCTCATGGCTCCACCCCTCGCGCCATCCGCTCCAGATCCTCCACCCCACCGGCACCACCCTCGCGGGCGGGCTCGGCGATCCACACAAACGACTCCAGATTGCCCTTCGGGCCCGGCAGGCCAGAGGAGCGATAGCCGAGAACGCTCGCACCGAGCGCGAGCGCGGCAGCGCCGACATCGACGAGCGCGGCTCGGCGGTCCTCCGCTGAGCGCACCACACCGCCCTTGCCGACCCGCTCGCGGCCAACCTCGAACTGCGGCTTGACGAGCGCGAGCGCGTCGTAGCGATCGGCCAGGCAGGTAAGCACAGCCGGCAGCACCTTGACGAGCGATATGAACGACACGTCGAGCACCGCTAGGTCGGGCGCGTAGGGAACCGCATCGCGCTCGAGCGAACGCGCGTTCGTGCGCTCGAGCAGGGTTACGCGCGGATCGGTGCGCAAGCCATAGTCGAGATCCCCATAACCCACGTCCACTGCGATCACACTCGTGGCGCCACGCTGCAGCAGGCAGTCGGTGAAGCCGCCCGTCGATGCGCCCACGTCGATCGCCAAACGACCACCGACATCCACACCGAACGCGTCGAGGGCGTTGGCGAGCTTGACGCCGCCACGCGAAACGAACGGCGCGCGCGCACGCACGGCAAGCTCCTCGTCCACCGCGACCAGCTCCCCAGGCTTGGCCGCACGACGCCTGCCGCGGCCGACCGTAACCTCGCCCGCCATCACCGAAGCGGCCGCACGCGTGCGCGAGGCAAACAGACCGCGCTCGGCGAGCAGTGTGTCGAGGCGTTGCTTGGCGGGGACCCTCTCAACCATGGCGTTGCTAGGCACGGTAGCCGCTGTGGCGGCCAGGCGGGTCGCGAGCCGTCCCGCGCCGACTCGATACAAATGCGACAAGTTTGATCAATCTAAAGAATTCGGAGCGTATGTGATCGACGTCACATATATGCCATCACTGTATAAGCGGCCTGTCGCCTTGTCGTCCCAAACTACGGATCTTTGAGGCCAAGTAGGTGAGTGCTTCCCTATTCCGTCGCTGCTTTAGGAACCTCTGGTACGGAGGGAAGCGAGACGCCGGGGAACGTACCGAGGGCCCAAACTGTGGCGCTAAGCCCCGCGTCGTCAAGCGTCTGCGCGGGCGGCCATTCGGCAAACTCATGGATGGGCGGCCAGACCTGGACGAGTCTGTGTGCGAGGGCATTTTGGGGCGTAGCTTCGAGATGACCGAATCCGTGCCCGAAGATTACGCATACGAGTTGACCGACGCCGAGGGCAACCAGGTATCCATGAGTCTGTTGTGGGTCGGGTTGCCCCAAGGCCCTGCCAGCGGCATGTCGGAATGAGTGGGGGTCCTCACCGGAATACCGGCCGAACCAGACTTGATGCTTAGCGGGTGGGCGTTGCGTCCGGTGAAGTTCGCGCAGGCATGCCATTGGCATCGCGCGGTGGTCGCCTGCAAGACACTCCCAAACCATTGCCGTCTTGCACGCCCAGGTCGCCACAAGTGCCTGTCGCCAGTAGCCGAGACGTCGCGGACTACCTTGGATTAGGTTCGAGAGGGTCGGCCTAGACGAGTTCTCCAGCTCGTCCATCCAGCCCTCGTTACAGAGTTTGCAGACGTCGTTGAGCGTGGTCGTGAAGGGATTACGGCGTCCTTGATCTACCGCTTCAACGCCAGCCTCGGTATATACGGTCTGTGTGTGGGACGCCACCCCACGCTCGGGTAGTAGGTCACGACACCATTTAGGTGCGGCGTGCTCTTTGCTGCGTTCCCGGCCTGGACCGAAGGGCTCGCCGCAAAAGATGCAGTTCGCCACGCGCTACCCTCGCCGTAGATGTCTGACGACAAGCACGGGACAGAGCCTACCCAGTCGATCCCTGCAAAGGACGGCGATATCGAGGTTCCGATCCCGTCCCGTGACGACTTCCTGAAGACGGTTAAGAAGGTCGCTGGCCCAGGGCTTCGTAAACAGCCTGACGAGACAGACCGGCCTCCTGAGCAATCCGGGTAGGACTGACGCCCACCGCGTGCGCGTCTTGTACGCGCTTGCGTAGTTCGGCTGACGCAGCGTGTCGCTCGTCTTCGGCCGCTTTGCGGCGCTCGGCCGCACGGTGTAGCGCTTGGATGGCTGTCGCTTCGCTCATTTGGCGCACGCCTTCTCAACCAGCTCGGCGAACATCGACGGGTTCCGCTGATAGCGCAGGTTGTAGCGCCACGTGAACTCGTTGAGATAGCCCTGTAGCCACTTGTGGGACACCTTGCGGTAGGTGCCCTTGATCGACGGCTTCAGATGCCCAAAGAAGCCCTCGATCGTGTTGGTGTGCGTGTCGCCCTGCACGTAGATTCCGGCGGAGTGGTTGATCCGACTATGGTCGATGAAGTGCTCGTCCAGTCCGTTGTATGCGGACCACTCGTCCGTGATGATGATCGACTCGGGCTCTACCCACTGGATCACTTGGCGCTTGAGCCCTGGTCCACGACGCGACGGTAGAACGGTCGCCTTGATCCGACCGCCGCGTTCCACAGCGGCGAACACGGTTGCTCTACTACGTTCGCGGAGCTTCGCCGCTTCAGAGCGCCGCGTCGGCGTCGTAGCAAGGTAGCGATGCTGTCCTTGAGGCTTGCGTGGCTTGCCGTCCACGGACGCCTCATCGACCTCCACGTCGCCTCTCAATGGCTCGCCGTCATCGACCATGACCTCGTTGCGGATCTTGTTCAGCATCCGCCAAGCCGTCTTGTAGGTCACGCCCAACGAGCGCTCTAGTTGCTTGGCGGAGATCCCGCACCGAGTGCTAGTCACGAGATACATCGCATAGAACCAAAGATGCAGCGATGTTGAGGACTTCTCGAAGATAGTCCCGGCGGTCGGATGGATGTGATGGCCGCAGCCGGTGCAGGTCCACGACTGGCGACCCTGCGTGGTCGCGTACTTGCGGAACGCGCGTTCCTGTTTGCACTTCGGGCAGTCCGCATGTTCGCCGTCCGGTGCGTAGCGCGAGCGCCACAGGTGCTCAAGGCACGCGGCATCGTTGGAGAACTCGCGCATGAACTCCATGAGCGAGTACGTGGACTCGGACGAGTCGGCCCGACGTGGGGCGTTGCGGTCTACCGGAGGCATAGCGTAAGGCTACCTGACGCACGGGCGTTTGTCAAGGGGCCTTACACTCCGCAGGCCGATATCATCCAACCGAGCAATTGGAACTTTCCCCTAGCGCAGAAGCCTCTGACTGTGTATAATGCGCTTTAGAAGGGTCGGTTCGTCGCTCTTAACGACGCTTAGGAGGCGTTCGCTTCCCCCGGCCCTTTTTTTGCGCCCTTTTGCGACTGCGCGGGATCGAGTCAAGAGCATGCAAGGCGAGACCTTCGCGCCTCGTGCTGAACGCGATCTTCTCGATCTCGGTCCAGTAGCTTGTTAGCTCCGGCCTGACGCTTGGATCGTGTTGGTTTGCTGCGAGGTAGGCCACAAGAT
>DATNKN010000302.1:0-2756 GCA_035603375.1 Solirubrobacteraceae bacterium | reverse complement strand
GCGCAGCACCCACACCATCTACAAGCTCGACCGCAAAGGCACGATCCTGTGGCGTCTGGGTGGCAAGCACAGCGACTTCGAGATGGCGCCGGGCAGCAACTTCGCCTGGCAGCACGACGCCCGCCGCCAACCGGACGGGACGCTGACGATCTTCGACAACGGTGCGACTCCCGCCGTGGAGAAGCTCTCGCGGGGGCTGATCCTCAACGTGGACGAGCAGACGATGACCGCGACGCTGCTGCGCCAGTACACCCACCCGAAGATCTTGACCGGCAGCCAGGGCAACATGCAGCTGCTCGACAACGGCAACGTGTTCATCGGCTGGGGAGAAGTGCCGCGCGTGTCTGAATTCGAGCGTTCCGGCCGGCTCGTGTTCGACGCGGTGCTCGGCGAGAAGTATCAGTCCTACCGGGCCTTTCGCCTGCCGTGGAGCGGGCTGCCCGCGGAAGCCCCAGCGATCGCCGTGAGCCGGCACGGCCGGGGGCTGATAACCGCGTATGCCAGCTGGAATGGAGCGACGGGCGTAAGCACTTGGCAGCTGCTCGCGGGTGCGCAGGCGAGCGAACTGGCGCCGGTCACGAGCACGCGCTGCGACGGCTTTGAGAGCATCCTGAACGGCACCGCAACCGGACCGCTGTTCGCCGTGCGCGCACTCGACGCCGCAGGAGCGCCGCTCGGGCAGTCGCCGACCGTGAGCGTGGCCTGAGGGCCGTTGCCGGACAGTTGCGCGGCCACGGGCGCGGCGAGCACGCTCGGCATCGGGCGACGCGGCACCGCTCCCTAGAGTGTCGGGCATGGGCTACTCCGAAGAGGACGAGCGCGCGCGGGCGGCCGCGCACGGCGAGCCGGCGATCTCGCTGCGCGGCGTGGTGAAGCGCTATGGCGAGATCGTTGCGGTGAACGGGCTCGACCTGGAGGTGCCGGCGGGGGTGTGCTTCGGGCTGCTCGGGCCAAATGGCGCAGGCAAGTCAACAACGATGCGAATGCTCACCGCGCAAACACTTGCCGACGAGGGCGAGCTGTCGGTGCTCGGCTACCGGCTGCCGCGCGAATCCAAGCAGTCGCGCCTGGAGATGGGCGTGGTGCCGCAGCTGGACAACCTCGACGTGGAGCTGACCTGCAGGCAGATATTGACCGTGTACGCGCGCTTGTATCGCGTGGCGCGCGGAGAGCGCCCGGCGGCCGTGCAGCGCGCGCTTGAGATCGCGAACCTGGTGGCGCGCGCGGACACGATCGTGAAGGACCTCTCCGGCGGGATGCGCCGGCGCCTACTGGTCGCTCGAGGCCTGATCCATAGCCCGCGACTGGTGCTGCTGGACGAGCCGACGGTGGGGCTCGACCCGCAGGTGCGCCAGGAGCTGTGGTCGCTGATCGACGAGCTGCGCTCCAGCGGCGTGACGGCGCTGATGAGCACCCACTACATCGAGGAGGCCGAGCGGCTCGCGGACACCGTTGCGGTGATGAACCACGGCAGGGTCGTCGCGCAGGGCACGCCCGCGGAGCTGGTGAGACGGCACGCGGGCGAGCAGGTGGTCGAGGTGTACGGGCCGCCGGCGCACATCGCGCAGGTCAGCGAGCTGGCCGCCGAGAACGGTTGGTCGAGCCGGCGCAGCGGGCCGGCCGTGGCGATCATGCACGCCGAGACGCTCGACGGCGCGGCGCCCGAGGGAGTGCGCCGCCCGGCGAACCTGGAGGATGCGTTCGTGGCACTGACCGGAGAGGAGATCGAATGAGCGCGCACGGCGAGCCGCGCCGCATCCGCCGGCTTGAACCGGCGGCGCTGGCGGGCGTGATGAGCCGCGACATCGCGATCTTCGGGCGCTACTGGAAGGCGACCACGTTCTCCTCGATCGTGCAGCCCACCATCTACCTGCTCGCGTTCGGACTGGGCTTCGGCTCGCTCGTGCCACACGTCGTGGGCGTGAAGTACGTCCAGTACGTGGCGACCGGCGTGGTGGCAACCGCGGTGCTGTTCTCCTCGGCGTTTCCGGGCATGTTCAACACCTTCATCCGCTGGCAGTTCCAGCGCACCTACGACGCGGTGCTCGCCGCCCCCGTCGACGTGGAGGAGCTGATAACCGCAGAGATGCTGTGGATCTCGATCCGGGCGGGCGTGTATGGGCTGGCGCCGCTACTGGTGGGGATCGCGTTCGGGCTCCAACCAAACGCGGGGATGCTGCTGGTGCCGCTGATCGGGTTCGTCACGGGCTTCGGCTTCGCCGGGTTCGGCGTAACCGTGGCGGCGGTGGCGAAGACGATCGACAACTTCAACTACGTAACCAGCGCGGTGCTCACGCCGATGTTCCTCGTCGCGGGCACGTTCTTCCCGATCTCGACACTGCCGGCCGCTCTGCGCGCGATCGCGAAGGTTAACCCGCTGTATTACTGCGTGCAGCTCGTGCGCGACGCGTCGCTCGGTCACCTCGGCCCGCACGATCTCGCATACATGGTGGTGCTGATCGCGTTCGGCCTGGCGATGTGGCGGATCGCGATCTGGCGACTCGGCGCGCGCTTGATCGACTGAGCGCACTCGCGCCTGACAAACCCCTACGATCCTCGGCATGAGTTCGGCAGGCTATGCGGCGCAGGCAACTCCAGCACGGACCCAGACGCTGTTCGGGCGGGTGATGGGGCTCGTCGCGCTCACCGTCGGGTTCGCGACGCTCGGCGTGTACGTTGCCCGCGAATCCGGCGGCGCCGAGTGGTTCATCGCCTGGCTGGTCGCGCTCGGGTGCCTCGTCGGGCTGAACGTCGCC
>DATNKN010000282.1:0-3179 GCA_035603375.1 Solirubrobacteraceae bacterium | reverse complement strand
CGGACGTACTTGGAGCGGTTGGCGGAGCTTGCGCCGCAGTATGGCTTTGGCTTTGTCGAGCGCAAGGTGAAACCGCAACAGGCAGTGAACGCGGCTGCGTACCTGTCGTCGTACTTTGTGAAGGGCAAGCGTGGCAAGCAGGCGTTGTGGGAGTCGGTCCAGTCGCCCGCGATGCCACGCTCGATCATTCACTTCTCGACTCGGCTGACGCAGGAGACTGGCTGCACGATGCGCATGCTGCGGCTCAGACGCGCCGTCTTCTACGTCTGGAAAGCTGATCTGCCGCTCAAAGAGGTTCGGGCTCTCGCAACGATCTTGCAGGCATTCCCCGGCGCGGAACTCGTCACGCCAGGCAGTCCGGATCGGGCGCCGCCACAGGGAGGGTAAGCAAGCGCGCCGGGCTCGTGCTCGTCGCGGATCAATCAAACAAAGCGCCCCGGCGCGGCTGTCACCGCCCGGGGCCGGCACAGGAGGTACTTCCTATGCAGGATCAGCCTAACGAGACGGTCGAGGAGCAGGGTCGTCGTACCGAGCAGACAATTCTCACGCTCTTGCTGAGTGACGGTCAGAGCATTTGGTCAGTGGAGGAGTTGGTGTCGGAGATCGGTCGCAGGCTCGATGTGGTCGATTCGCTCGCCGCCCTTCAAGCAGCCAGTCTTGTTCATCGCTGTCACGACTTCGTGTTCGCGACGCGGGCCGCATTGCGTTTCGACGAGCTGGACCTTTGACGAGCAGTCGGCTCCTGGGAGCAGGATGGGAGCGCCGGACTGTCTGAGCACGGGCGCGCGGTCAGAACGACGACCCGCCATCTCTTCGGATCCGGTTCTGACCAATGTTCTGCAAACGTAGATTCGAGAATGGCAGGCGGTAAGATCTAGACATGGCCAAGCCACGACGCAGCGAGACACCAGCAAGCTCACCTTTGATGCGCGGGTCACATCCGAGCGTCGCAGGTCTGCGACCAGCTACGCGATCGCTTGGCGATGTGCTCGCCGAACGTGGTCCTCTGACAGGGCCGATCACGGACGCCGGCACGAAGGCGCTCCTTGCCGTGCGTGGTGAGGATTCACACGGCGGGCATGGCAGACCCTGAGCGGTCCGAGCCCCGCTCAGGCATCCTTTATGTAGACACCTCCGCGCTGCTGAAGCTGCTTGTCCGCGAGGCCGAGTCGGGGGTGATCGAGACTGAGTTGCTGCGATGGAGCAAGCTCGCGACGAGCGTCGTAACCGAAGTCGAGCTGCCTAGAGCGATAGCGCGTGCTCGCGAGGAACGTCCCGATGCGGTGATCGATGGCAGCGTAATTCTGCAAGGCGTTCTCGCGTCCGCTGCGATTGTGCCGCTGGGCGCTGACATCGTGGCGAAAGCACGCGATGTGAGCCCGGTCCACGTCGGCGCGCTCGACGCCATCCACGTAGCAAGCGCTCTTAGCCTTGGGCACGATCTCGTGGCGGTAGCAACCTACGACCATCGGATGCAGGATGCACTTGCGAAGATCGAGGTTGAGGTCCTCGCACCCTGCTAGAGCAGGCACATGAAGAGCACGGTCGCGGCTACCGCTCGTCAGATGAGTCGAACAGCACCCTGAGCACATCTTCACGCGAGACATTGTTCCTGTTGCCTAGCGCCGTTCGCGCGCAGCGCACCAAGTCAGCGAACGCGGCTCGCCCCTCTGGCGACATGGTGTTGTTCCCGGCTCGTTGAAAAGCGAGAAGGGCGTCAACAACTTTCCGAGAGCCGTAAGCAGCGATCCGCACCTTGGCCTGCGTAAACAGTTCGGAAGACTCGCGCTGGCTTCCGTGAGCGCTCAGGGTAAGGGCCACAAAGACGTCTGTAATCGCAGCTGCGGCGAGTTCGTCTCGTTGTCGCCGTGCTCCAAGCCACCGTTGTGCGATCCCGTTCGCGACGACGACGGTGAGGGCTGCAGCGGCTCCGATAAGGGCGGAAGCGACCTCGGTAGACATGTTGGCGTGATTTTCCCACGGCTGGCGGCAGTTCAGGAGTCGTTCGACTTGATTCCGTAGATCACGCTGTTACGTGTTGAGCCAAACCAAATCACACGTCATTCGTAGTCGCTAGTCTGGGACTGCGATGCCAGAGCCCGCTAAGGATTTCCGCTCCGAGCGCATGCCGTCCCCGGAGGGAAAGGGCCTTGCGCGTCGAGCCTGGGACTCCTACGTCAATGCGGTGGACAAGGTCGCTCGTCCGCCCCTTGAACCCGTCGTAACTCGCATCGCAGCGCCGCTAACGGCCGATTTGCTCGGATTCTGGCTTGTCTGGCATCTGGAGGGTGGCTTTGAGGGCTTGCGTCGACTTGGCATGAGTCGATCCGCTATCTACCGACGTGTGCGCCTTTTTCGGATTGCCTTCAACGCACACCCAGACGAATTCAGCGTTCCAGGCGTATCTATTGACCTGAAGGCATACCACCGTGGCGAACTTGTAGTTGAGGAGACGGAGGTCAATACGTAGTCCCACATCACGGACTTCCGTCCGCGGGTCTCGCTATAGTCCGTGATATGGGACTAGGCCTTGGCCAATGGCGACGAAATGAACTTTGAGACAGCCATCGATCTTTACATCGCGGACATGCGGGCTCAGGGGTGGCTCAACTCGCCGTCGTCGGAGCGTGGCTATCGCTCGACGCTCCTGGCTCACGCCGAAGATGTCCAGAATCGCGACCCCGCCTATGTCGGTCGCGAGGACGTAAAGCGCATCCTCAGGCGCTGGCCGAACGCCAACACGCAGGGCACCAATCGCTCAAAGCTCGTGAGCTTCTACGGCTGGACGATGGAAGAGGGCCTGCGCAAGGACAATCCGGCCGAACAGACGCGACGGCCCCGGCGACGGGCGGCCGAGAAGTACCGCCTTACGGAAACTGAGGTGATCGAGACACTTGCCGCCGCCCAAGGCATCCGCGAGCGTCGAGCAATCTTTCTCGGCCTGTGTGCCGGATTGCGGAATGCCGAGCTTCGCGGACTGCAGGGACGACACTTTGAGCGTGAGGGATTCGTGTGGGTCTCGGCAGACATTGCCAAGGGACGCCGTGAGAGGTGGGTGCCGGTCATCGCCGATAGCGGTCGAGATTAGGACGGATGTTGGCTTTGATGAGTATGTGCTGCCCGCGCAGCGGTTCAGGAACCCGCCGTTCAACACAGCACGAAAGGAATTGCGGCTGCGA
>DATNKN010000280.1:0-3850 GCA_035603375.1 Solirubrobacteraceae bacterium | reverse complement strand
CCGGTGTCGCAGGTGATGGGCAGCTCCATTTATCAAATCGGCTACCAGAACACGCCGTGGCAGTCGACGATGGGCGGCGGGTATATGTTCGAGATGCAGGCGCTCTCACAAGGATGGAACGAGGTGCGCGAGCGGGCCCTGCACCGGCTGGCGCTGGAGGCGGGACACGTGGGCGCGGACGCCGTGATCGGCGTTGACTTGCAAACAGGCGCCCACGACTGGGCGGAAAACTCGATCGAGTACGTGGTGATCGGCACCGCGGTACGCCACGGCACCCCGCCCGGCGCGCGCGCCCAAACCACGCCGCCCGCACAATCTGCCGGCCACACACGCCGCGACAAGCAATCCCGGCATGGCGAGCACTCGCGCGAGGACGGCCCGGTGCTGACGGAGCTGTCGGTGGCCGACTACGCGAAGCTGCTGAGCGCGGGCGTGGAGCCGCTGGGGATCGTGGCGTGGAGCTCGGTGTTTTTCGTCGGAGCGTCGTACTCGACCCAGAGGCTGGGCGGCATGAACTTCACCCAGAACCAAGAGCTGCGCGAATTCACGCAAGGCGTCTACAGCGCGCGAGAGATCGCGGTGGGACGAGTGACCGAGCAGGCGGCCAGGCTCGACGCGAGCGGTGTGATCGGCGTGCGCATCGCGCACGGCATCCGCCAGGTGTCGCTCGGCGGCGGCGCCTACTCGCGCAGCGGGCTGATGGTGACTTTCCATGTGATCGGTACGGCGATCCGCGAGGACCGCGCGACGATCCCGAACGCACCCGAGACGACCATCGATTTGACGGCATAGCTTTGAGCAATCTTCGAACGGAGCAGAGGAACACACCAATGAGCCCACCAACAGGAGCGCAAGCATGAGCGAGACAGAGGAGACCGAGAGCACGTACGACCCGACCTCGCTCGAGGGCGTGCCCGAGGCGGGCAGGGCCCGTCTACAGCAGAACCAGGCGGGCCTGTTTACCTCCGACCTCAGCGTCAACGAGTTCCTGCTGATCAAGCAGGCCGGTTTCGACCCGGTCGGCTTGGTTGTGGGCAGCTCGATCTACCACATCGGCATCCAGCTGGCGGGTTGGAAGAAGAGCCAGGAGATGACCGTGCTCAGCGAAGCAATGTACGGGGCGCGCCAACTGGCGATGACGCGCATGGAGGAGGAGGCCGACCAGCTCGGGGCGGACGGCGTGGTGGGAGTGCGCCTGGACATCGGCCGCTACGAGTGGGGCCAGGACATGGCGGAGTTCATCGCGATCGGCACGGCGGTGAAGCACCGCGAGGGCAAGCTGCACCGCGCGCCCAACGGCAGACCGTTCACGAGCGACCTCTCGGGCCAGGACTTCTGGACGCTGCTGCGCACCGGTCACCGGCCCGTTGGCATGGTGATGGGCAGCTGTGTCTACCACGTCGCCCACCGCGGCATGCTCAAGTCAATGGCGCAAACGGGGCGCAACGTCGAGCTTTCAAACTTCACCCAGGCGCTGTACGACGCGCGCGAGCTGGCGATGGAGCGTATGCAATCGGAGGCGCAAACGCTCAGCGCGGAGGGCATCGTGGGCGTGGATCTGCAGGAGAAGAGCCACGGCTGGGGCAGCCACACGATCGAGTTTTTCGCGGTGGGCACGGCGATCGTCCCGAGCGAGGACCACGACGGGTCGATCGAAGCGCCGACGCCGGTACTGGACCTGTCATGAGCATCGTCACCACAGAAGACCGCGGGGCGGCCCGCCACATCGTGCTCAACCGCCCGGAGAAGCGCAACGCGATGAGCCAGGAGCTGCTGCGTGCGCTCGCCCAAGCTCTGCGCGAGGCGGACGCCGAGCAGTCGGTGCACTGTGTGGTGCTGCGCGGTGAGGGGCCCGTGTTCTCCGCCGGCGTGGACCTCGGCGAGTTGATGGCGTCGGCCAGCAAACCGGGCGACCTGCGGCCGTTCAGGAACACGTTCCTGGAATGCCCGAACCTCGCCGAAGCGATACCGAAGCCGGTGATCTGCCAGATCCACAAGACGTGCGTGGGCGGAGCGCTGGAGGTGGCGCTCGGCTGCGACCTGCGGATCGCCTCCGACGACGCGCAGCTGGGGCTGCCGGAGGTGAAGTTCGGGATCATTCCCGATGTGGGCGGTTCCACGCGTCTGCCCGCCGTGGTGGGACTCGGCAGGGCTAAGGAGCTGATCATGACCGGCCGCACGATCGACGCCGCCGAGGCCGAGCGCATCGGCCTGCTCAACCGCGTCGTCGCGCCCGACGATCTCGAAGACGCCACGCAGGCGCTGGTGGACGAGCTGCTGGCCAACTCACATGTGGCGGTGGGACGCGCCAAGCGCGTGATCGACGCCTCCGCACGCCCCGCGCTGGCGGCGACACTGGAGATGGAGGTGGCGGTGCAGGAGTACTGCGTGGCGGCGATGCGCGAGCAGGCACGTCAGGCCGAGCCGGCCGGCATGTCAAGCTAGCGCCAGTCGACCGAGCCCGCCACGAGCGTGTGCGAGCCGAGCGGACGCCCGAGCACCTCCCGCACCCGCCGTGCGCACGCAAGCAGCGCGTCTAGCCTTACGCCGGTGGAGATGTCCATCTCGTGCAGCATCGACACGAGATCCTCGCTTGCGATGTTGCCGGTCGCGCCGGGCGGCACGGGACAGCCACCCAGCTCGCCGAAGCTCGACTCGAAGCTCGCGACGCCGGTCTGCAAAGCCGCCAGCACATTCGCAAGGCCCTGACCGCGCGTGTTGTGGAAGTGGGCGGTGAGCTGCACGCCATGGTCGGACTCGCCGTTGTCGACTCCACCGGTATCCGACCCACCGCCGTCCGTTACTGCGCTATCCGCTGACGTGCCCAGCCGCTCGAACGCCTGCGCAAAGAAAGCCCCGACCTGCACCGGGTTGGCCATGCCCGTCGTGTCGCCGAAGCCGATCTCCTGAGCGCCCGCGTCGCGCAACCGCGCCGCGATCTCCAGTACTCGCTCGGGTGGCACGTGACCCTCATAGGGGCAGCCGAACGAGGTGGAGATGACCGCCTCGCAACGCAGCCCAGCCACGCGCGCGCGTGCCAACACGACCCGTAGGCCGTCGAGCGACTCGGCGATCGAGCGGTTGACGTTCTTGCGATTGTGCGTCTCCGAGGCCGACATGAACACGTTGATCTCGTCGAACGCCGGACGTCCGCGCGAGGGGCCGTCGCGCAGCTCAAGCGCACGGTCCAACCCCCGCTCGTTGGGGACCAGCACGCTGACGGCCACCTCCTCGGGCACGTCGATGCGCGCAAGCACTTCCTCGGCATCCGACAGTTGCGGGATCACGTCGGCGCGCACGAAGCTCGTCACCTCCAGCCGCCGCAGGCCGGTGCGCGCGAGCATGTCGATCAGCTCGACCTTGCGCTCGGTGGGGATCGTCTCGGGCTCGTTCTGAAAGCCGTCGCGCGGCCCGACCTCCCTGATCTGCACCGAGCCTGGAAGGGTCATCCGATCGTTCCTTTTGGGACCCATCGGTGCATGCACCGATGGGCGACGCCGCACATGTGCGGCGTCGTTCCGACCCGTGCATGCACGGGTCGGCCGGACGGCGCATGCGCCGTCCGGGACTGCCTATGACATGGAAAGACCACCGGACACGTTCAAGGTCTGCCCCGTCACATACGAGGCGTCCTCGGAGGCTAGGAACGCGATCGCCGCGGCGACCTCCTGTGGCTCTCCCGAGCGCTGCATCACCGTCTGGTTGACCATGCCCTGCTTGAGTCGCTCGCCCAGCTCGCCGAGCAGCTTGGGCGCGGCGTTGAGCAAGGGCGTCTCGATCGGGCCGGGCGCGACGGCATTCGAGCGCACGCGGTAGCGCGCCGACTCGCGCGCGATTGCCTTGGTGAAGC
>DATNKN010000271.1:0-9422 GCA_035603375.1 Solirubrobacteraceae bacterium | reverse complement strand
CTTCCGATTTCACATCACGCCCAGCCGCTCGCCAAACATCACCACATCCACCCCTCCCGCTGCTGACAATGAGCCGGAACAATACCGTATGCCGGGTTTCGCAGCTTGTCGCACGAGACGAGCCTTTCGATTCGTGCTCGTGGAACCCGGATTTCCCCGAGGTTTCGTAGACGACGGCCGCTGCGCCTTCGTCCACGGCTCCAGACTTCGAACTCTCCTGCGAGGCCGAGCAATTCGCGATCGCCACCACGGATATCGCAGCAACAAAACGGAGGGCGTGTTGTTTCAGTGCATGGGCGACATGTGCGTCAGGACATAGGAGACACCTACTTGAAGGAGTCTTCCTATGGATATGGCGTGGTATCTGGTCGAGGCGCACGTGTTGGGGGGCCGTCCCGTTAGCGAGCTAGCAACGGCTCATAGGGTTCAGTGGAGTGGACCCGGTTTGGCAGGCTTGACACGCGCGATTTTGCGCCCGCCGACCGATACCTAGAAGACACCGGCGCTGACGCGCAATTGCGCAGCGTGCTCGCGCGCGATCCCCGCAACCGCGACAGCTTCTGCTCTTCGTGGAAAGGAGCCACCCAAGCGCGATCCCGTCACGGCTTTCGCAGCTCGTCCGACTCGACAGTCTCGATCGCGACGGTGGCTGCGCCCGCTCGCGGTCGAAAGGAGGACTGCGCGTGGCGGTCCGCTCAAGTATGGGCGATCGGTCTGGGACTGCGCCGCACTGTAGGGTTTCGGTCGGATGAGCGGCACCACGACAGAGGAGCTTCGCGCGATACAGGAGCCGTTGAAGCAGCGCTATCGCGATGAGCCCGCAGCAGCCCTCGTCACACTCGAGGCGGACGGATCGTTGGATGACGGGGTGGCGTGTACGGTGAACACGGGACGAGCACTAGTGCAGGCCGGTCTCCATCCGGCGACCGGCGGCGACGGATTGTTGGCCTGCTCGGGGGACATGTTGCTACAGGCGTTGGTCGCCTGTGCCGGAGTCACGATGCGCGCGGTCGCAACGTCTCTCGGTCTCGTCATCAGCGGCTCCGTCCACGCCGAGGGGGACCTCGACTTTCGCGGCACCCTCTCGATTGATAAGCAGGCTCCGGTCGGCTTCACGGCTATCAGGTTGCACTTCACGCTCCAGACCGAGGTGGACGAGGAACAGCTGGCCACCCTGCTGCGCTTGACCGAGCGCTACTGCGTCGTCTTCCAGACGCTCGCAGGTTCGCCCGCCCTGTCAGTGACGCGCTCGCCGGCTGATTGAGAGCAGCATGGGTTCCCCGACGCGGCTGCGTAGCGCTGTCGGGCGACGTCTGGCCAGGCGTGAGGCTCCGAGAGCCTCGCGTCGGCGAAGGTCGGCCGCTGCTGCATCGCGAGCAAAGCGCTCGTCTCGGGAGCCACCGAGGAGAGTGCTGTTTGTCGTCCCATGCGAAAGCGCCGGCCTGGTGGCGACAGCTTCCGCTCCTGCTGGAAAGGGGCACTCTCGCGTGCCCGTCATGTGGCTCAAGAAGTGCCATCGGGAAGTATGTCCTGGTCCTCTGAGCGACGTGCTGGCGGATACGAGGGCGCTCCTCCCGAGCGTGGCATTCGATACGATCCACGGCACGCTTTTCAACCCTGGGCCGACTTGCAGCCAGCCTCGGGATATCTACAACAGGGGACGGGTTCTTTTGACCGCTGGATGTGCGAACGCAGGCGAAGTTCGTGCCACGGTGTCTAAGTTACTCACCAGCCGCCGCAAGAGCATGACCCGAACCGTCGGCGGTTACCGCGTTAATAGAGAAGGGGTGCGCCGGTGAGCCCCTCCAACAGGGTACACAGCAACATGCGCTGCGTATTAGGACTGGTTACCTTGCTGCTCACGCTCGTTGTCTTCGGACCGTCAACGGCTCTGGCATCCGGTATGTGGTCGGCTCCCACCGCCATCGAGAGCGGCGGGAGCTTCTACTCGGTGTCTTGCTCGTCGGCGACGTTCTGCGCTGCCCTCGGGGGCCCCGGCTCGGGGGGCAACGACGCAGTAACTTACAACGGCACGTCGTGGTCCGCCCCCACCCAGATCAACAGCGAAACCGAGATTCTCGACTCGTTGTCTTGCCCGTCGGCGACGTTCTGCGTCGCCGCTGCTGGCGGTGACTACTACGCGAACGGCGCCATCCACAACGGGAGCGTCAACGCACTGACTTACAACGGTAGGTCGTGGTCCGCCACCACCCACGTCGTAGGCTTCTTCAGCCCGGTGTCTTGCTCGTCGGCGACGTTCTGCGTCGCCTTCGGAGGCCCCAGCGACCTACAGAACACCGACGCACTCACTTACAACGGTACGTCGTGGTCCGCCCCCACCCAGATCATCGACGGCAACGGGGCTCTCGGCTCGGTGTCTTGCTCGTCGGCGACGTTCTGCGTCGCCATCGCCTTCGGCGTCAACATCGGGAACGGCGCCAGCGCACTAACTTACAACGGTACGTCGTGGTCCCCCCCCACCGGGATCGATGACCACCTCACCGACGGCCGCAGCATCGACTCGTTGTCTTGCCCAACGGCGACGTTCTGCGCCGCCGTTGACGGCAGCGGCAACGCACTGACTTACAACGGTACGTCGTGGACCGCCCCCACCCAGATCGACAGCGGCAACGGGCTCGCCTCGGTGTCCTGCTCGTCGGCGACGTTCTGCGTCGCCGTCGACGAAAAGGGCAACGCACTAACTTACAACGGTACGTCGTGGTCCGCCCCCACCAAAATCCACGGTGTCGGAGGCTTCCGCGCGGTGTCTTGCCCATCGGCAACGTTCTGCGGCGCCGCCGGCTTCGGCGGCCAGGGCGAGATCACGCTGACTTACACGACGGCAACTGCAGGAGAAGCTAGCGCGTCGGTTGAGATCGAGAAGTTCAAGGTGACTACGAGCAGTCTGGTGGTCACCATCAAGACATCTCGGGCGGGGACGGTGACGATCACTGGACCTGGTCTCAAAAAGACGACCAGGACGGTTGCTGTGGGTACTCGCGTGATGATGGTTGCGTTGACAAAGGCGGGCAAGGCCGAGCGTGCGGGACGCAAAAAGATCAAGCTCTCGGTGAGCCTGCAAACGAGCATCAAGACCGTATCGCGCTCAGCGGAGATCAAGCTCTAGGGTGCAAGTAACGGCGAGCTGGAGTTCTGATTGCGTTTGGCGCTACTGCGGACTGTTTGGAGGCGATCCTGGGGGTTGAGCGTGGGAAGGTCACGTCGTCTTGAGCATCGCACGCTGTGGAGTAGCTGTACTCCTGCTTGCTTCACGTGGGACGGCAGGGGCATCATAAGGCTGCGCGTGCTTTTTGCGGCGCTCGTGGTCGCGGGCGCGTGCCTCGGACCGTCAACGGCTCTGGCATCCGGTGTCTGGTCCGCCCCCGACAAAATCGGTACAGGCCTCGGCTTCGTTTCGGTGTCTTGCTCGTCGGCGACCTTCTGCGCCGCCGTCGGCACCAACGGCGGCCCGAGCGGCTACGCACTGACTTACAACGGTACGTCGTGGTCTCCCACCTACATCGGCATCGCAGCCGGCGCGGTGTCGTGTGCGTCGGCATCCTTCTGCGTCGCGGTGGATGGCAAGAACGCTCTGACTTACACGACGGCAACGGCTCCCAAAAAACACCGGCCTGCCCATAATTAAAGGCAAAGACAAGGAGCAGAGCAAACTGACGGCGAGCAACGGAATCTGGACAGACACCGCACCCGTGGCGAGACGCCCGATGATCTCCTCCACGCAGCCGACATCGCGTTGCATGCCAGGAAGGCTAAATTGCGCGTTGCCCCACATCTGGCGTCGACCGCTTAGACTCAAGGGCCCCGAGAACCTGATTGGAATGCGGATCTCCGTTCGGCACACCGCGACCTCGAAGCCGCCCCTGCTTCCGCGCAACAAGCGAGCACGTCCCCGCCGCTATTGGTCGCTCTCGCTTCGGACGAGGACGAGTAGCGACGATCAGGACCGGGCGCGTGGCGCCTGAGCACGTGACCTCTGCCACCATGAATCGCGTGCGGGGAATCAAGGCACTCGTCGTGCTCGCCACCGTGGTGGTCCTAGCGGGCGGAGCGACCGTTGCACTCACTGCCGCGGAAACGCCGGGACAGCCGGGTGGCATGCGCGCCGGGATCGCTCTGAAGGCAGCCGAATCGACGCTGCGGCTGATCAAGCCCGCACGAAGCTGGACTCCTCTGGCGAGTGTCCCTGCCCGTGAGCGGCGGCTGATCGGCTCGACTGCGACGGAAAACGACGACCTGAGTCGCGAAGAACGCGCGAAGCTCCAGTCGCGCGCGACGATATGGGTCACCAAGGCGACACCGCGAACGATCCTGACCTACGTCCGCTCTCAGCTGCCCCGGGACGCGACAGCGCATGGGGAATCAAGCTCCGGCACCTCGTCTGCGCCGCCCGGCCCGATCGGGCCGCACACGAGCACGGAAATAGAACGCCACTACAAACCCGAACTCTGGAGGGAGGAATTCACGGTCCCTGCGGTCAACGACGTGCTACGTCGCCAGGCCGTGACGGTGTTCATCGCGCAGGCGACGCACGGCCGATTCGTGATCCGCTTGGAAGGCACCGCCGTTTGGGAGGGAGCCCGGCCCAGCTACTCGCTCCTTTACGCAGACGTTCACGTGATCACGATCACAAACACGTTCCCGACTTCCCGCCACGTCGGCCCAAGCCCCACGGTCGTCTCCAATCCCTCGCTCGTGCAAGAACTCGTCGCACTCATCAACGCGATACCGATCTTCGAAGACAAAGGCGCAGAGTTCAGCTGCCCATCGGAGAGGCCGGGAGAAATCTCGGGAACCTTCGCGGTCAGGTTCGGTGAACAACCAGGCGCGCCTGCGCTTGCGAGGCTCGAAGCCCTACCTTACGCATGCGGCGACAGTTTCCTACCCATCATCTCCGTGCCAGGACATCCTTCGCTCGAATTGAGCGTAGAACCGGCTCTCATGAGCATGATCAACAGGATCGCCGGACTGCACCTGCCAAAAGGCTAAAAGAGCCGCCTACGGGAGCGGCCGCCGTATGGATCGTGCTGTTCGCGCCACTGTCGCGGTGAGCTCTACACCGCGATGCCTCCGGCTTATGCGGAGCGAGTCAACGCATCCGCGACCCGCTTCTGGTTTGCGCAAAAAGCAGGCGCCCGCACCATACGCGGCTCACTACCGCTCCGGACGAGCTGCGAAAGCCGTGACGGGATCGCGCTTGGGTCGCTCCTTCCACCAAGAGCAGAAGCCGGCTCCGGCCCCAAGTCAGCGGCATTGGGGCTAACTATGGCGACGTTTCTGCCCTCCTCAGTCCGAAAAGCACGCCTACTGAGGATCGCTGCAGCAGTTTCGGCATAGTCTAGGGGTCGGCCTAAGCGCGCTACCGGCGATTCGTGCATTCGACGAACACCCGACGGAACGGCTGAGGCCGTCTTGGTCGCACGCAACGCGACGTTCGTCCCGGCGACACGTCAATCTCCGGCGATCAGCTTCGCTGCTCGCTCCAAGCGCGGCCCGATCTCCTTAACCAGTTGCGCCACGGTGTAGCCGCTCGAAGGCACGGTCACCTCGATCGCGAGTGGCAACTCCCCCTGCGGCCGGGGAACGAACACAGCTATCGAGCGAGCACCACTAACGAACTCTTCATCACTTATGACAGTTTCGCGCAAACTAATGCGTTCAAGCTCAACGGCGAGCTTATCCCTATCCATGATCGAGCGGGGACCGTGCGGCACGAGGTTCAGTCCGGCAAGCAGCTCACGACGCTCCGCCTCGGAGACGCTCGCGAGCAGCACCTTGCCAAGCGCCGTGCAATACAGGGGAACATTCGCCCCGACACCCAGGTCACGGTCGATTGCGTGCTGTCCGAGACGGTGGCCGAACAGGCGATATACGTACACGACGCGCGTGCGGTCGAGTACCCCCATACTGACCGTGTAGCCCGTATCGTCACGCAGCCCCTCAAGTACGGCACGTGCCCGTGCGCTCTGACGTACGGCGCTAACCGCCGCCGCCCCAGGAGTACCCGCACGCGCGGTGAGCCTGTACTTCCGTTTGGAGTCCTGCTCCAGATAGCCGAGCGCCAAGAGCGTCGTCGCGTAGCGATGCGTGGTCGAGCGACTCAACCCCACGAGATCAGCCAAGTCGGCGATACCAAGCTCCCGACGCTCGCTTGAGAAACACTCAAGGATCGCCACCCCGTATTCCAGCGAACGCGAATATCGCGGGTTGGGTACCTTGCCCACACGAGGTTTGGGTTTATCGCCGCTCATTTCGAGGCTTCGACCCTTCGGTCAAGACCCGATTGGAATCGGCACAGCGGTTCGTCGTTTGGGCAGCCCGAATCCATGGATCGGGATACTGCCGCACTCAGCATCCGAGAACTAGAGACTGTGAGACTAGTCTCAGCGAGACTAGTTCAACCGCGAATCCGGGGCGCCAGTGACATATGTTTGTGTGTCATGCGCTTGACGGCTACTCGCCAAAGCGCGGCGTACCTTCAAGAAGAAGAGCGGTAGGGTCGCCCAAGCGCCCACAGCATCGAGCACTGCCTGCATAGCCAGCTTTGCCTCTGACCCCGCTGGTTGCGGCGCGGAGTAGAAGAAAGCAGCCATTGCAGCAAGAATCAGGGCGTGATCCTCAGCATCGATGAGCGATCCAGTCCTGCGGGTAGCTTCCACGGCAATCGACCGCAGTCGCTCGGCGACGATCTGGGGCGAACCATAGTAGTCGATGAGGCTCCGCTGAGCGTCGAGCTGGTCGATGCGCTGGTCGACCACGCTGTCGAGCAGAGTGCTGAGGGCCGCGATCCACGGGAAGTAGGCGTGCTCGATTTCTCTCGCGCGCTCGGGGCTAGTAGTCGGGTCCGCTGCCGCGGCGATCAGCGCGAGGATCGAGAGTTGCGATCCCATCGCGGCGCCCAGCTCCCACCATCGCAGGTCTATCCCCGGAGCCGACTGCGAGAGTGCCCATTCCCTGAACGCCTCGCGCGAGCCAAAAGCGTCTCCGTGGTTAAGGCTTTGGTAGGTAATGATCCGCGAGACAGAATGGCACACGGGCTCGGCCACAACCGCGTAGGAGGGCAGCCGGGCGAGTGCCGTCCTACACGCCTCGACGAGCGCCACGAGGTAGCCGCCGTCGTCTCGGGCGGTGTGATGTTCGTAGTAATCGATGTGCGCGAGTCCAGCATCGAACGCCGATCGAAGTGCCTGACAAAGGGCATTACTGTTGAGGACCGGGTCTGGATTTGGCAGCTCCACGACGCTGTCGAGGTAGTCGAAGGCGACCTCGAACGCCGTTATCGCCCGGATGACGTGCGCACGCATTGACGGCGCTACGAACACGGCAAAGCTCACTGCCCCCTCCAGTACATCGCCCTTCGTGTGGAGAGCATCGAGTGCCACCCGACGCAGGACACGGTTTGGAATCCGTTCGGCGTGCCGCCGCCACGAGTGCCGCTCGGAACGTACGCTGGGGAAGACGTTCAGCCAGTAACGCCGCGTCGCACAGGCAAACGCCGAAGCTCGAGCGATCGTGGTGTGGTGCTGGGGAGCCAAGCTTGGATCGCCCCCCAAGCCGTCGCTGCGGCCGTTACTCCTGAAAGCTGACGCTGGGGGACACGCGCGCGGCCGCGATCCCGGGCAGCGAGATTACCGCCACAGCGATACAGACGACAAGCGCGAGCGTGAGAATGATCTGTTCGACGCCGACGGTAAACGGCGCTGGAAAGTCGGTCGTCAGCTTGAGCCATCGATCAGCTAGCGCATGCCCGTAGACGCCGAGCAATGCACCGTCGAGGCAGCCGATACTCAGAAGTACGATTCCCTCAAGTAGCAGTGACCGCCACAGCTGCAAATCATCGTAGCCCCAAGTCTTCATCGCCGCAAGGCGTGCCCGGCGCTGCCAGATCGCGGCGCCAAGCGAAGCGGCTACAGCAAGCGCACCGGTAACCAACAGCAACGCCGATATTTGGCCCAAAGCACTCAAGCCTTGCCGCAGATCTTTATCGGCTTGGACTTCTCGTTCGTTGACAGTTTGAACCAAAAGTCCGGACTGACCGCCGAGCGCCACCTGTACTGCTCGCTTGCCCTCCTTGAGAGTTATACCAGGCTTGAGGTTGACTTCCAGTGCACTCGGATAGCTAGTCTGCCACCCGCGTCTAAAGTCAGCTACCGATATTGTGATTGCACCAGCTGGCCATCCGAGATTTGTAGTGATCGCGGCCACCCTTAGGTTCAACACACCTGACGGTGTCGGCAGCAAGAAATGATCACCGACATGCAAATTTCGTTCCGACGCGAAGCCTTGAGAGACCGTGGCCCATCCGCCGGCGCGTATCAGATCGCTGGCACGGTGGAAACTGCCGTACAGCAGTTGGCTAGATTGGATAACCGTCGGTGTGTCGCTGCTGTGAGCACGTATCAACAGGCGTCTGTTGCCTACATTCAAGAGTGCACCTTGGTCTGAGCGCACCGAGGCGACTCCCGGCGCTCGCGCAATCTCAACGGAGGCACGCGCTGCACGAAAGCTATCCGTATTGAATACGTTATCTCCGGTGGTGACCCAGACTTGTGCCGGATCGGAGTCTTGGTGGATGGCGGTTTCAAGACCATGAATAAGGTCTGATCGAGCACCGCCAATTGCGAGACTTCCGTAAACGGTAAGTGCGACAATCGCGGCTAGCGCGATGGAACGTGTCGCGGTCGCTTCAAGCTCCACAATAGCTACGGACGAGATCCCTTTCGAACGTTCGCTCAGCGGCCGGAGAATCCCTAGCGTCAGACGGTGAGCGAATGGGACCAGGCACACCGCAGCGACCGCGAGCAGCGCACCGCCTACGAGCGTGAAGCTTGGCACGGCCAACGCAAGGACCGTCACAACGAGAACCAAGAGGCCTCCGAGCAGGGCGAACGCGAGCACGAGACGCCGCTCGACGCTTTGCCCTGCCTCGCCAGGCTCGCGCAATACCTTGTCGATCGGCAGGCCAGGGCGCAGGTCGAGGAGGGGACGCGCGGAGGCCAGTAGCGCTGCGAGCAGCCCACAACCCAGGGCGATCGAAACGACCCTAACGGTGATGATCTTCTGCGTGCCGATCGGGAACGCGATCGCGAGATAGCTGGGTACTTGAGCAAAGATCGTGTGGGACAGCGCATAGCCCAGTGCGATGCCTGCGAGCGATCCGGCGATCCCGAGAGCCAGTGCCTGTACAGCGAGTATGACCACGATTTGTGGAGGGTCATATCCATAAGTGCGCAACTCAGCCACAAGGCGACGCCGTTCGGGCGTGGTTAGGAGCATCGCGTTGAGAGCCAGCAAGAATCCGACCATGCCCCCAATAGCGGCGAATAGTGTCGTGGATTGCTTGTTGGGCTTCGCCGCGGTTTCCAGCAGTCGCAGATCGTTATCGGCAAGGGTAACGTCTGCTC
>DATNKN010000267.1:0-4372 GCA_035603375.1 Solirubrobacteraceae bacterium | reverse complement strand
AGCGCGGGCCGCGCGATAGGCGCTGGCGCCTGTGTCGCCGACGGCGCAGCCACAGGCTGTGCTTGCGGTGCCATCGGCGCCGTGGAGATCGGGCGATCGGCGTTGGCGTCGAACGCCAGCCCGCAGCCCGGACAGAAGCGGGCGTCGCTGCCGTGGATCGCGGCGCAGCGCGGGCATGCCGCGATGCCGACTTCGCGCAGCACGGTCACCGGCCGGCGGTCGCCCAGCACCGCTTCCAGCTCGCGCAGCTCGGCGTCGAGCTGGCGCAGCATCGCGAGCTTGGCGAGCACCAGCGGGTCGTTGCGCTGACCGAAGCGGTGCAGGTCGAACACGAGCCCACCGAGATCGCGATAGGCAAGCTCGCGCGCCTTGCGCAGGAAGCGCGCCCTGCGGCGCATCTGCCCGCGCTCGCCAAAGCCCGGCTTGCGCTCGCTCGGGACGGTGTCGGCCTGGGCCTGCTCGGGTACGGGCGTGCCCGTCTGCTCGGGCGCGACAGCCTGTGCGGCGGCCTGCTCGGGGCGCGACTTGGACCCGTCGGCCGGCTGGGTGTGCTCAGCTGTCTGCTGGGTACCCTCAGACGCCTGCGGCGTCTGCCCAGCTTCATCCGCTCCTGCCACGACACTCATGCTATCCGGCCTCCGCGACGAGTAGGCGCCATGCATCCGCCACTCGTTCGGCCATGCGCGTCGCCGAGAACCGCTCAGCGCGCTCGCGCCCGGCCACGCGCGGGTCCGCGGTGGCCACGTACGGGGCGGCGGCAGCGCGCCAGCGCTCCAGCTCGTAGGGCGCGCACAGAGTGCCCTGTAGCGCCTCGGTGTACGCCCCGCCGGGTGTTGTGCCCTGCGATGTGCCCAGTGCCTCGGCGTGGATGCCCACGGGTGTGGCGAGCACCGGCACTTCGCATGCCAGCGCCTCCAGCACCGCGAGGCCAAAGCCCTCGCGCTCGGAGGGCACGAGCACCGCGTTGGCCGCGTTCACATACAGCGGCACGCGCTTCGGCTCCACGCCGCCGAGCGTGAGCAGCGGCGCGTCGAGCGCGCGCGCGAGGGCCTCGGCTCGGTCGTAGCGCTTCTCCGGGCGTGCGGGGTCGGATGGGAACAAGAGGTAGGGACCGTGCACATCGAGGCCCAGCTCGGCGCGCGCCGCTTGTCGTGGCAGCGGCACGAAGCGCTCGGTGTCCACTCCGCAGGGCAGTACGTGCGCGCGTGCGCGTGCGCGATGGCCCGGGATTTCCAGGAGCAGCGCCTGCGACGCGGCCGCCAGCAGGCCCACGGTCGGCAGCACCAGGCGCGTAGCAACGCGCGTGCGCGGATGGCGCACATCGGTGCCGTGCACGGTGAGCGCGCGTCCTCGCGCTCTTACCGCCAGCGCCGGCCAGGCACTCAGGCCGAAGTGCGCGTGCACGACGTCGAAGCGCCTGCCCGCGTAACGCCTGCGCAGATCCCTGGCGGCGCCGGCCAGCGCGCGCGGGCCGGGCGCGAACTCGTACAGCTCGACGTCCAGCTCGCCGAGCGTGCGCAGCGCGCCGACCTGGTCGCGCACGAAGCGCCCGCGCTCGGGATGGCTCTCGCCGGGCAGCATGTTCGACACCACGAGCGCGCGCACAGACCCCGACCGTAGCGCTCTGGAATGATGCTTGGAGTGACGAGCGCCCCGCCGAACCTACCCGCGAGTCCATACTCGCAAGACGCGGCGACGCCGGAGGCGGGCGCAAGCGACCCCCGTGCGTGGCCGATCGGCGTGTTCGACTCGGGCGTCGGTGGGCTGACGGTGTTGCACGAGCTGCTCGTGCGGCTGCCGCGCGAGGACTTCCTCTACCTGGGCGACACGGCGCGCTTCCCCTACGGCGAGCGCTCGCCCGAGGAGCTGGCGCGCTTCTCTTCGGAGATCGCCGAGGAGCTGCTGCGCCGGCGCGCGAAGCTGCTCGTGATCGCCTGCAACAGCGCCACCGCGGCGGCGCTGCCGATACTGGAGCGGCGGATGATGGAGACGACGCTCGGCATCGACGTGCTCGGCGTCGTGCGCCCGGAGTCGCTGCGCGCTGTCGCCGTGACGCGCAACGGGCGCATCGGCCTGCTTGCCACGCCCACCACGGTCGCAAGCGGCAGTTATCAGCGCGCGATCGGCGCGGTCGATCCGCACGTCACCCTACACGCGGTCGCCTGCCCGGCGCTCGCCTCGATCATCCAAGCGGGCGAGCAGTTCGACGAGCGGGTCGTGGAGAGCGTGCGCGAAGCGTGCACGCCATTGCGTGAGGCGGGCGTGGACACGACGATTCTCGGCTGCACCCACTACCCGCTGATCGCGCCGATGTTGCAGCGGATGCTCGGCCCCGACGTGACGCTTGTCAGCTCCGGCGGCGCGCTCGCGCGCCAGGTCGAGCACGCGCTCTCCACACGTGGCCTGGAGAACCCCCGCACGCACGGCGAGGGTGAGTATCGCTTCCTGTGCACGGGCGACCGCGAGGCGTTCAGGGAGATCGGCACCCGCTTCCTGCAAATGCCGCTCGGCGAGATCGAGCATGTCGAGCTGCAGGGCATTGGAGCGCTGGCGTGAGCGCCGAGCCGATCGTGCGCAAACGCAGCTATGCGCGTAGTGTGGCCGAGCTGCGCCCGGTGGAGATCGAGCCGGGATTCGTGCGCACCGCGACCGGCTCGGCGCTGATCTCGATGGGGGAGACGCGCGTGATCTGCACCGCCTCCGCCCAGGAGGGCGTGCCGCGCTGGATGACCGGCAAGGGCCGCGGTTGGCTGACGGCGGAGTACGGGATGCTGCCTGCCTCCACGGGAGACCGCAAGGCACGCGACATCTCCAAGGGCCGCCTGGACGGGCGCTCGGTGGAGATTCAGCGCCTGATCGGGCGCTCGCTCCGCGCCGTGATCGACTTGAACCTACTAGGCGAACGCACGATCTACCTCGACTGCGACGTGCTGCAGGCCGACGGCGGCACCCGCTGCGCCTCGATCACCGGCGCCTACGTGGCGCTCGCGCTCGCGTGCGAGCGATTGAAGCGCAAGGAGCGCATCGAGCGCACGCCCCTGACCGGCACGATCGCGGCAGTGTCGTGCGGCATCGTCGGGGGCGCCGTGATGCTCGACCTCGACTACGGCGAGGACTCCAACGCCGAGGTCGACGCCAACGTCGTGATGACAGGCGACGGTGGCCTTGTCGAGGTGCAGGCCACGGCCGAGCGCACTCCGCTCTCGCGTGCCTCGCTAGACGAGCTGCTGGCGCTCGCCGCGGATGGGATCGAGCAGCTGCGCGGCGCCCAACAGGCGGCGCTCGGCGCGGCCTCCTGAGACGCGCGTGGGAGCGCCTGGCCACAGCGACGCTCAGGACCCCGGCGCCGCGCCGGCACGCATACGCCTGCTGCTGGCGACCCGCAACGAGCACAAGCGCCGCGAGTTCGCGCGCCTGCTGCCGGACTTCGAGGTGGACGCATTGCCGGAGGAGGTGGTGCTCCCGCCAGAGGATGGCGACACGTTCGAAGCGAACGCGCTCGGCAAGGCTCGTGCGGCCGCCGTCGCCACGGGGAGGGCGTCGATCGCCGACGACTCGGGCATCGAAGCCGCCGCGCTCGGTGGCGTGCCCGGAGTGCGCTCGGCGCGCTACGCCGGCGAGCACGCGTCTGACGAGGAAAACCTGGCCAAGCTGATCGCCGAGGCGCCCGCCGGCAGTGGGCTGGCATACGTGTGCGCGCTCGCCTATGTCGATCCGCTCGCTGGGGTCGAGCGTGTGTTCGAGGGTCGCTGCACCGGCCGCATGGCAGAGCACCCGCAGGGCGAGCGCGGCTTCGGCTACGACCCCGTGTTCGTGCCGGACGACGAGTTCGAGCGGCGGCCAGGCGATGTGACGATGGCCGAGCTGAGCGACGAGCGCAAGGACGCGATCAGCCATCGCGGGCGTGCCGTGCGCGCGCTGGGCGAGTGGCTCACAGCAGGTTGATCGCGGCCGAGGCGCTCACCGCGACGCTCAGCGCGGCGTAGCCCTCATAGCCGGACAGCAGCAGCAGCAGCGCGGTCAGCAGCGCCACGAACACGGTCACGATCCATGATGCGCGAGCAAGGTCCATCTCCAGTCGTATTCTTCCCCTTCGTGCCCGAACCTGCTCCCACGCCCGCCGGTCCGTCCTCTGCAGGGCGTGTGCTCGACGGCATCTCCGGCAACGGGGCGTCCGCTGCGGTCGTCGGCTTCGGCGACCGCCTTGCCGCGCGTGTCGCCGAGCGCGAGTCGCAGATCGTGCTTGGGCTCGACCCCGACCCAAATGCGCTGTGGCCGGGAATGGAGCACCACGGGCAGGCGCTGCCCGACGGAACGCTCGCGGCCGTGCGTGCGGCCGCCGCGGTGCGCGCGCACTGCAAGGCGCTGATCG
>DATNKN010000257.1:0-4151 GCA_035603375.1 Solirubrobacteraceae bacterium | reverse complement strand
CATCGCCACCGGCAGCGCCAGCGCCACGGCTGCGGTTGCACCCAGTGCGCTGTATCTGAGCGTGTTCCAGGTCGCCTGTCCAACCGTGGCGGTCGCCGGCAAAGTCGCGTGCTGGCTCTGCGCCATCCAGTAGACGAGCGTAACGAGGGGTACCCCGATAGCCAGCGCGATCAGTGCCGCCAGCGCCAGCAACACCGGGGCCGAGGCCCATTTCCAGCGCGAGCGGATCGCGGCTCGCTGCGGCGCGGTGCCGGGCACGCCCCGGCGCGGCACGATCCCGTCCACCGCCAACACCAGCAGTGCGAGCAGCACCAGTGGCAGCGACATCGCCGCGGCGGCGCGCGCGTCGAACTGGAACTCGGTGAAAATCTCGGTTGTAAACGTCTGGTAGCGCACGATCTCAAACGTGCCGAACTCGGCGATGGTGGTGAGCATCACCAGCACGCACCCGCCCACCACCGCGGTGCGGATCAGCGGCAGGGTGACGCGGACGAAGGTGCGCACCCGCCCGGCGCCGAGGCTGTGCGCGACGTCCTGCATCGCCGGATCGGAGCGGCGCAGCGCGGCGGCGACCGGCAGGTACACGAACGGGTAGGTGCCGAGCGTCATCACCAGCGTCGCCGCGAGCAGCGGGTCCATCGTCGGCGCGAACGAGTGCCACGCGTAGCCCACGACATCGTCGGGGATCGCGACCGGCAGCACCAGCAACACGGTCCAAACCCGCCGTGCGGGCAGGCGCGTGCGCTCGGTACACCATGCGGTCGCGACGCCAATGCTCGCCGCGCAAACGGCGACCAGTAGCGACAGTACGACGGTGTGACCGAGCAGGTAAACCGCGCGGCCGTCCAGCAGAACGTGGTGGATTTCGTGCCAGCCGGCGCTATGCGCGTCGAGTGCGAGCAGCGCGAGGGGGGCCAGCAGCAGCACGGCGATGCCCGCGCCAAACGCGACAGTCGCGCGCCCGCGACCAGTGCGACGGCGCAAGTAACGGCGGCTGCGCCAGCCCAGCGCCGTGGCGTCCGCGATCCCGGGCATGAGCGCGTCTGACATGGCTCCAGTGGCCTAGCGTGTCCGTCTGGGCGCCATCACAGCAGCCCGGATTCTTCGAGCAGTTCCTTGGCGTTCAGCCCGGTGCCGAGTTCGGCTGGGGTGAAGTCGATCGGCTGCAACTGGCTGAGGGGCGTGAGCTGGGAGTTGGCGGCCACGCCTGGGCGGATCGGATACTCGAAGCTGTTGCTGTGCGCGAGCACTTCTTGGCCGGCCCTACTGGTCAGGAATTTCAAAAACTCCTGGTCGGCGGCCATGTGCTTGGAGGTCTTCAGAATCGCAGCCCCGGAGATGTCCTCTACATAGCCCGGGTCGTGCGGGGCGAAGTAGGCGATGTCGGCTTTGACTGCCTTCTTGCCGATTTCGGACATCAGCCGGTAGTAGTAATAGTGGTTGATGAGCCCCAGCTCCGTCGTGCCTTGGCTGACATCGCTTGTGATCGTCTCGTTGTCGGGCACCTGGTCGTTGCCTTCGGCGTTCAGCTCCAGGCCGATCAGCCAGCGCAGGGCAACCTTGCGGCCGTAGGAGCGCACGATCGAGCTGATCACAGGCCACATGTCGGTCTCCCCGGGCGCGATCTCGATCTTGCCCCTCCAGTGGGGCTTTGCCAGTTCCAGCACCGACTTCGGCAGTTCAGAGGGCTTCAGCTTGCTCGTGTTGTAGATGAGTACGCTGATGCGCGCCGAAACACCGACCCAATCGCCGTTGGCAGCACTGTCCCGTTTGGGCACGGCGGCGAGCGTGGCGGGTTCGACCTTGGCCAGCATGTGCTGGTTGACCAGCTGTTCGAGCCAGTTGGAGTTCTCGGTGTAGAACACGTCTGCTGGGGTCAGCTCGCCCTCCTCCTCCAGCTGAGCGGTGAGCACGTCCTCGTCGTTCTGCTCGACCCGCACGTGGATGCCGGTGTGCTTGGTGAACGCGGCAATCATTGCGTCGGTCGTCTGCTGGTGCTGCGCGCTGTACAGGACGATCGTGGGCCCGCTCGACCCGCCACACCCCGACACGAGCAGCGTGAGGATCAATGCCGGCAGGGTTCCCGCCGCCACCATCCATCGCCGTGCCCAGCCGTCCTGGTGCGCCATCCCGTCCTCCGAAGAGCGTGACCGTTCGGTTCCTTCGATGTTCTGGAGGATGAAAACGTAGCATCCTCGCGCACGCGGCGACTCAGGTGGCCCAGCAAATCCGGCAAAGCAATCTGAGGGTCGTCAGATCGGTATTCCCCAGAGCGGGAACCACCGCTCGAGTTCCGGCTCTATGGGGAGTTCCTTCGCCATCTGCGCCTTCAGTTGCAACTCGCGCTCGGTCGAGCGCTCGGTCGGTTTGGTCGAACTCGAGGCACTGCCCCCGGAGGCTGGCACGAACGGGTACCAGTAGCCGCGCTTGTAGTTGTAGATGAAATACACCGGGCCGCCCTTGGCGTCCTTGAACGCGAACACGGCACACAGCAGGCGCTCGCCGTGGCCGGCCGTCTCGATCGAGCCGCTCACGGCGTTGATGCCGACCGCGAGGTCTTCCACAGAGCTGCCGCGCAGCACCATCCAGCGGTAGCCGAAGCTGTCGTCCTCGGTGTGCACCTTCGTGCCGCTCTCCCCGCCGGTCGCCACCACGACTTCTTCCATTTCCTTGATCGTGGCTTCGAACTCGCTCGTTTGCAGCGCCTGAAACACGATCGCGGCGGCGCCCGCCGGCTCGATGTTGTGCTCGGTTTGCAGCGCGATGTAGGCCGTGGAAATCGCGAACAGGCGGTCAGGCGCGGGGCCCTTGACCTCATGGCGGCCCGTGAGGATGTCGCGCAGGCCCACGTCAGGCGGCGCTTTGCAGCTGGGTCTCCAGCCGGCTGAGCGCGTCCAGGCGCTTCTCAAGCGGCGGATGGTCTGAGAAGAGGTTCATCAGCGACCGCTTGGTGCGTGCGGGCACGATGAAGAACGCGCTCATGCCTTCGGCCTGACGCAAGTCCTGGGCAGGGGTGCGCTCGATCGTGCCGCTGATCTTCACGAGCGCGGAGGCCAGCGCGCTCGGGCGGCCCGTCAGCACCGCCGAGCCGCGGTCGGCGGCAAACTCGCGATAGCGCGAGAGCGCCTGCAGCAGCAGGAATGAGATCGCATACACGAGCACCGAGACGATCAGCACGAGCAGCGCCCCCTCCTCCTGTTCCTGGTTGCGCCCATACCCGCCGCCGAAGCCGTCGCCGAAGAACAGCGAGAACTGGGCGACCAGTGCCGCGAGCGTGGCGAAGAAGCTGGCGAGCGTCATCACCATCACGTCACGGTTGATGACGTGCGTGAGCTCGTGGCCGATCACGCCTTCCAGCTCGGCGGTGTCGAGCATCCGCAGGATGCCGGTCGTGGCGCACACGGTTGCCGACTTCTGCGAGCGGCCCATCGCGAACGCGTTGGGCATGTTCGTCTCCATCACGCACACGCGTGGCTTGGGCAGGTCCGCCTGCACGCACAGCCTCTCGATGATCCCGTGCAGCTCGGGTTGTTCCTCGGGGGAGACCTCTTTCGCGCCGAGTGTCGCCAGCGCGATCTTGTCGGAGCCGAACAGCTGCAGCATCAGCATGAACAGCGCCACAACCACGATCACTCCCGCAGCGGCCCCGGCGGCGATCAACGCGCCGACGAACACGACGTAGACGAGCCCGAGCAGACCCATCGTCATCAGCATTCGCAGCTGCAGGCCGGTGTCTTTGCCGAAGTTGGAGTGTCGCTTGGCCATCTCGATTGATTGTAGAGTCCGCCCGTGCCGATGTCGCAGCCAGGGAACGCCACGTGAAGCCCGAAGTGCTGATCTTCGGCATCTCGGTGAAGACGTTCGGTGTCACCTTCGCGCTCTGCTTCCTTGCCTGCGGAGCGATCGTCGCGCGCCGCCTGCGCGAGCTGGGCAAGCCGGTGGACTGGGCGTATGAGATCGTGTTCGCCGCGCTGATCGGTGGGCTGATCGGTGCGCGCGGGTACTTCATCGTGCAGAACTACAACGAAGTCAAGCACGACCTGCTCGGCCACATTTTCTCCGGGTCGGGATTGATCTGGTACGGCGGCGCGATCGGCGGAGCGGTGGCTGTGGTCCTGTGGATGCACTGGCGCGACACGCTGGATCTGCTC
>DATNKN010000227.1:0-2575 GCA_035603375.1 Solirubrobacteraceae bacterium | reverse complement strand
GAGAAACGCGCCGGCGAGCAGGTCGGCGCCCTTCTCGTGGGTGATGCGCCCGGCGTAGAGCACATTGATCGGCCCCTCCGTGCCTGCGGTGTCGTCGGCGCCGTAGCCGTCGGACGCGTGCTCGCGGGAGGGTGTGTGTTGTGCGAATGCGTTCGTGCCGCTCGCCCAACTCGCGCGCAGCGCTTCCTCGCGCAGGGCCGGGTCGAAGTGCGAGGTGTCCACGCCGCGATCCCAGCGCAATACCTTCTCCATGCTCATCCCGATCGAGGCGAGTGCCGCATCGGAGGCGGGACTGGGGGAGAGCACCAGGTCACACGCGTTGTAGAAGGTGGCGACCGCCAGCTCCATTGCCTGCGCCACCCGCCTGCGTCCCGAGCGCAGCTGGGCGTAGGCGGTCAGCTCGGTGTGGTAGCTGCCGATCAGTGGCAACCCGAGAGCGCGCCCCAGCAGCGCTCCGGCGATGCCGGCCGGCCCCGGCGAGCACACGTGGATCGCGTCGAAGTCGCCGTCGGCGAGTGTTTGCGCGGCCGCGGAGAGGCTCGGCACACCGATGCGCAGGCCCGGGTAGAACGGCACCTCGAACTCGGCGACGGCCGAGAGGCGCCGGTCAACCTCGGGGTCGGTGGCCACCACCTCGATCTCAAAGCCCGGTACGCCGCGTCGGCGGATCTCCTCGATCGTGCGGCTCACACCGTGTGTGGAGCCGATCCCGTCGGCCAGGATCGCGATGCGCGGCGGCTCGCCTTCGGAGACCGCGCCGGTGCGCGCGAGCTTCGCCTGCTCGCTGGCCAGGAACGCGGTGGCCGGTGCGTATGGGATCGCCGCGATGCAGCTCTCGAACAGTCCGCTTGCCGCCGCGCCCACCTCGCGCTCGTCCACCGTCTCGCCGGTGAGGGCCCCAACCGCGTGCTCGACGGCGCTCGCCAGCTTGCGCTCGTGCAGGCGACACGCGCGGCGGTAGAGATCGGAGTGGCTGAAGCCCTCCTCCTGCATGTGGGCGATCAGGCCGCGCTCGTCGAGATGGTCCAGCTCGACCGCCGCCAACCACGCGCGCAACAGGCAGCGTGCATCGGCTGGCGTGAGGTCGGCTCCGGTCGCGCCCTCGCGCGCATCGCCCTCGCGCAGCAGTCGCTGGACCATTGTCATAACCGTTCGCGGGTCGGGTGCGACCCGCGGTGCCTCACCGTCGCCGTGTCCGAGCGAGCGTGCCGCCAAGGCGATTGCCGCATGCGCCCACTTGGCGGCGCTGCCCTGTTTGCCGCGCGCCGCCACCCGGCCCGCGCGCATGTGCGCCAGGAACTCGCTTGGTGTGCTCGCGGCCGGCGCCTCGGTCCACGTGCGCCCGATGTCAATCCCGGCGTGATCGTCGCTGCCGCCGATGCCGATGCCGTCGAGCGTCGCGACGTACATAGCCGCCGGGCGATTCAGCTCGCGGGCGCGCGCGCCGTTGCGCGTCTCCCAGATATCGAACAGCTCGGCGAGTCGCCGGCGGTGGCGCGCCGTCAACGGCGCCCCCACGGCGTAGTAGGGGTGGGCAAGCGCGCACGCTATCTCCTGGTCGTAGAGGTACATGGCACACAGCTCAACGTCCCCGCTGTTGGCCTGCAGCCACTCGTGATCCTCAACTGTGATCCCGTAGCAGAGCACGTGTACGGCTTGAGGCTCGCCGCGAAAGTGGGCTGTCAGCTCCTCGGAGACGAACACATCCGGGCGGTCGGCGATCTCCAGCGCGCCGTCGATCGTGTCGTGATCGGTGATCGTCACGAAATCCATGCCGCGGCGCTTGGCTAGCTCATAGACCTCCTGGGGAGGTGTGGCACACTCGGGCAGTCCGAGCGCACGTTGCACGCCAAGCTTTGACACTTGCGAGGCTGTGGAGTGACAGTGCATGTCGACGCGAGTAGCCATACCAATAGGTTCTCCCTGCAAATAGCCAACTTTGTGACCAGTCGGGAACTATTGTGTGAAGGTAGTGTGAATAGGTTGGGCCGAGGAAGCGGTAATGTCGTAAGTCTCTCCATGGGTCGGCGCGGACGCAACAGGAATTTCCTCTACATCAGGCTTGCTCTCCTAGTCGTGGTGCTCGTCGCCGTATTTGGATTCCATGCGCATGGTTCGACACTTGTGGATTTGCAGGTCGTGCGAATCGTGGTCGTCGTACTCGTGCTCGGTGGCGGTTGGATGGCACGGCGGCGCGGAAACATGTAAGCGTCCCTCACACGCTGCGTAGCGCCGCCGCCGGCGCCAGCCGCGCGGCTCGTACCGCTGGATACAGACCGGCGAGCGCGCCCAGTGCAAGTGCGAGCGCCACGGCGCCAGCCACGGCTGACACGGGCACCACCACGATCCAGTCCTGGGTCTGCGCATAACCAGCGGTGGCGGCCGCGCCGAGCGCGATTCCCGCACAGCCGCCGAGCGCCGACAGCAGGATCGCCTCGCCGAGAAACTGCACGCCGATGTGCACCGCTCGCGCTCCGAGTGCTCGGCGCAACCCGATCTCAGGGCGGCGCTCGAGCACTGAGATAACCATCACGTTGGCGATCCCCACGCCCCCCACCAACAGTGCCACCGCGCC
>DATNKN010000204.1:0-5692 GCA_035603375.1 Solirubrobacteraceae bacterium | reverse complement strand
GCGCAGGCGCTCCTGGCCACCTACGGACAGCAGCGTCCCCAGGATCGGCCGCTATGGCTCGGCTCGATCAAGTCCAACTTCGGCCACGCGCAGGCAGCGGCGGGCGTGGCAGGGGTGATCAAGATGGTGATGGCTATGCGTCACGAGACGCTGCCGAGGACGCTGCATGTGGACGCCCCTTCCACGCACGTCGACTGGTCGGCCGGCGCTGTGTCGCTCTTGACGGAGCCGATCCCGTGGGCACGTTCGGACAGGCCGAGGCGTGCGGGCATCTCCTCATTTGGGATCAGCGGCACGAATGCGCACCTGATTATCGAAGAGGCTCCCTCTGTCGCGCGGAGCGAGTCTGCGGGGCACGGTGCTTTCCGTGGTGAAGACGCGTCTTGCGCGCAAATACCCTCTTCAGGACAGACTCCCGCTCCCGCGCAGAACGAGCCCTCGGTCCTCACGACGCCCGACGCGCTGCCTTGGCTGCTGTCGGCTCGCGGCGCCGATGTTTTGCACGAGCAGGCCGAGCATCTGTGTGCTCGTGTCCGAGACGAGCCCGAGCTGGAGGCTCGGGACGTC
Organism: Solirubrobacteraceae bacterium; assembly: GCA_035603375.1. Lineage (GTDB taxonomy): Bacteria > Actinomycetota > Thermoleophilia > Solirubrobacterales > Solirubrobacteraceae > Palsa-744. The sequence goes on along the minus strand of DATNKN010000204.1, from coordinate 5,125 downwards.
GGCTACTCGCTGTTCACCGGGCGATCCGCATTTCCCAACAGGGCAGTAGCGATTGGCGGCGGACGAGTCGAGCTGCTGGCCGGTGTCGAAGCGCTGAGCGCCGGGCGCCCCGCGCCCGGAGTCGTGCAAGGAGAGCTTCGGCCTGGCGGAGATCGACTTGCCTTTCTGTTCACCGGTCAGGGAGCGCAACGCGTGGGAATGGGCCACGAGCTGTACCAGGACTCGTCTGTCTTCAAAGATGCGCTTGACGAGGTATGCGAGCGTCTCGACGGTCCGCTGGGGCATTCCCTGCAAGAGGTGATGTTCACAGGAACCCATGACAGCTCCCTCGACCTCGGCGGGGGACCTTCCGAGGGCCTGCTCGATCAGACGATGTTCACCCAGGCCGGGTTGTTTGCGCTGGAGGTTTCCCTCTTTCGGCTGCTCGAGCATTGGGGTGTCCGCCCTGCCTACCTGCTTGGCCATTCGATCGGCGAGCTGGCGGCCGCGCACGTCGCTGGTGTGTTCTCGCTTGAGGATGCCTGCAAGCTTGTAGCCGCCAGGGGGGCTCTCATGGGCGCGCTGCCCACTGGGGGTGCGATGGTGGCTGTGCAGTCCTCCGAGCAGGAGGCCAGGGAGCTGCTGGCCGGTTATGAGCAGCAGGTCGCGCTCGCGGCAGTGAACAGCCCGTCGGCGGTCGTGATCTCGGGCGATGAGGAAGCCGTCCTCGAGCTTGCTGAGGTATGGCGGCAGCGAGGAGCCAAGACCAAGCGCCTGCAGGTCAGCCACGCGTTTCATTCACCGCGGATGGACGGGATGCTCGAGCGGTTTGCGCGTGTCGCCGACGGGCTGTCGTTCTCTGAGCCGCGTATCCCGATCGTGTCGAATCTGACGGGTGAGCCGCTGAGCGCCGCGCAGGCGTGCGACCCGGGCTATTGGGTGAAGCAGGTACGCGAGACGGTGCGCTTCGCCGACAGTGTTCGCTGGCTCTCCGAGCACGGTGTGGCGAGCTTCCTGGAGCTGGGCCCCGACGGGGTATTGAGTGCGATGTCCGCCGATTGCCGCGAGCGCTACACCGAGGATGGCACCACCACGGCTGTATCGCTGCTGCGCGGCAATGGCATGCCCGAGTCTCGCTCGCTGCTCGGTGCGCTGGCAGCGGTATGGGTGCACGGCGCCGATGTCGATTGGAGCAGAGCCTTCGAGGGGTCGGGAGCGCGGCAGGTGAGCCTGCCCACATACGCGTTCCGTCCGGAGCGCCATTGGGTGAGTGTGTCCGCGATCGGCGCGGGCGACCTGAGCGCCGCCGGGATGGGCGCGATCGATCATCCGCTGCTGGGCGCCACGCTTGCGCTTGCCGATGGGCATGGCTCGTTGCTGACAGGACGGATCTCATTGGCCGCTCACCCGTGGCTTAAGCAGTGCGGCGGAGCGGAGATGGTCTCGCTATCTGCTGCCGTGCTGCTGGAGCTGGCCCTGCGCGCGGCCGAGGAGCTGGGATGTGAGCTGGTGGCGGAGTTGGCGCTCAAGGCTCCACTGCCGCTCGGTGCCGGAGAGCCGCTGCAGCTGCAGGTGTCGGTCGGCGAGCTTGACCCGGACGGCGTTCGTCAGGTCGAGATTCGCTCGCGGCGCCAAGGTGGAGAGGATGGCTTGCAAGCAGAGGAGCCGTGGACGCTTCACGCCGGCGGCAAGCTCCGCGCGAGCGCCGATCGAGCCGGCGAGGTTCAGCTGCCCGAGCAGCAGAAGGCCGATGCGACGTTTTCTGGATCGTGGCCTCCGCCGGGTGCCGAAGCTGTCGATCTCCACGCCAACAGCACAATCGATGGGGCTCTGAGCGAGCCTGAGATTGCGCCGGACACCGTGACAGCAGGTCTGCAAGCGCTGTGGCGTCGCGGCGAGGAGACTTTCGCCGAGATCCAACTGCCGCGCGACCCGGAAGAGCAAACGGGACCGTTTGGGCTGCACCCACTCGCGCTCATCCACGCATTGAGCGCGATCGACGAGAGCAACCAGGGCGAGTCGCGGGTGCCATCCGCGTTTGGTGGCGTGAGTCTGCAGTGCGCGGGGACGATGCGACTGAGGGTGCACATCTCTCCACTCGGTGAACATGAGCAGTCGCTCGTGTTCACCGACGAGTACGGCGCTCCGGTGGCTTCGCTGGGCTCGCTTGCGACGCGGACGCTCTCCGCGCAGGAGCTGACCAGCGTGAGCGAGTCGCACGAGCACGGCGAGTCGCTGCTGCGCGTCGAGTGGAGTGAGGTTCCGCTCTCCCATCAGCCTATCGACGGCGAGTGGGCCGTGCTCGGCCGTGGGCAAGCGGTCGAGCAGGCGCGCTCAGGCATCGGTGGCTCGCTGGCCGTCCACGAGCATCTCTCTTCGCTGGCGGAGTCGATCGCGCACGGTGCCCCGGTTCCCAAGGTGGTGCTGGCCCCGGTAGCTCAGGACGTCCTCGACGCGGAGGACGCCGAGTCTGTGCACCGAGAGCTAGGAGCCCTGCTGGGTCTACTGCAGGAATTTCTCGCCGACGAGCGGCTCGCTGGTTCGCGGCTGGTTGTGCTCACCGATCGCGCCGCGGCCATCGACGAGCATGACGATGTGCCGGGGCTGGCCAGCGCGGCGACCTGGGGTCTTGTGCGTTCGGCCCAGATGGAGAGCCCCGGACGTTTGCTGCTCGTGGATTGCGACGGACAGGACGTCTCGTGGGCAGCGCTGCCTGGTGCGCTCGCGCTCGATGAGTCACAAATCGGCCTACGCCGGGGTGTCGCGTGGTGTCCGCGCCTGGTGCGTATGGCCGAGCCCGATGATGGCCTTGCACGAGTGAGCTTTGATCCCGAGGGCACCGTGCTTATCACGGGTGGCACGGGCGGCTTGGGCCTGCTCGTGGCAAGGCATCTGGTGGTCGAGCACGGTGTACGGCGGCTGATCTTGGGGAGCCGCCGCGGCATCGCCGCCGAGGGAGCGGTGGAGCTACAGCGAGAGCTGTCGGCTTTGGGAGCGCAGGTCGAGATCCTCGCCTGTGACGTCGTTGACCGCGACGTTCTCGCGGGTGTGATCGAAGCCGTGCCCGCCTCGCACCCTCTACGGGGGATCGTGCACGTCGCGGGCACGATCGAGGATGGTGTCGTGGACTCACTGGCGCCCGAGCAGCTGGACCGGGTACTGGCGCCCAAGCTCGACGCGGCGCTCCACCTGCACGAGCTGACCAAGGAAGTCGATCTGAGCGCATTCGTGCTGTTCTCCTCTGCGGCCGGCACGTTGGGCAAGGCCGGGTCGAGTAACTACGCCGCTGCCAACGCGGCGCTTGACGCGCTGGCGGAACGCCGCCGTGGGCAGGGACTGCCCGCGCTCTCGATCGGTTGGGGACTGTGGGCACAGGCCAGCGACATATCCGCCGGTCTGCGCGAGATCGACAGGCTGCGCATGGCCCGGGCGGGTGTGGGTGCGCTCTCCTCAGAGGAAGGGCTGCGTCTACTGGACCTGGCCTGTCGCGCTGACGTCGCCCATGCGATCGCGGCGCGGCTCGACAGCGCTGCCTTGGGAGCCATGGTGCAGGCGGATATGCTGCCCCCGCTGCTGCGCGAGCTGGCTCACAAGTCGGCACCCCGCGTGCCACGCGGCAGAAGCGGATCGCTTCAACGTCGTCTACTCAGGGTGTCCGAGGGCGAGCGCGAGCGCGTGGCGCTCGAGGCGGTGCGCGAGGAGGTCGCGGCCGTGCTGGGCCACGGCTCCGCAACCAGGATAAGTCCCCAGCTCACATTCAAGGAGCTTGGCTTTGACTCGCTTACGGCGCTTGAGCTACGCAACCAGTTGAGCTTGATCAGCGGCCTGCGTCTGCCCGCGACGCTTGTGTTCAACCATCCCACAACCGAGAGCGTTGCGGGGTATCTGTCACAACGCCTGGCGCGGGGCTCCAAGCCCCAGTCGGTGAGCGTAAATGACGAGCTTGAGCGCCTGGCGCTCGCGATCTCGGCGGCGACGCTGGGAGAGAGCGAGCGCGACGCGGTCCAGACGCGACTGTATGCGCTTGCTTCTGAGATGGGTGGCCAGCGCCGCGGCGCGGAGGGCGCCACGGTCGTTGAGGAGATCGAATCCGCCAGCGCGGAGGAGATCATCGAGCTAATCGACACACAGTTGGGTGCCTCGTGAGGATGGGGGCCGATCATGGCGGTTGATGAGGCACAGCTACTCGACTACCTCAAGAAGGTCACGATCGAGCTGCAGGACTCGCGTGCGCGCCTCGCCGAGGTGGAGCGCTCGGCAAGCGAGCCGATCGCGATCGTGGGCACGGGCTGTCGCTTTCCCGGTTATGTGCGCTCGGCAGAGCAGCTATGGGAGCTGGTTGTGAGCGGTGGCGACGCGATCTCGCGGTTTCCCTCCGACCGTGGCTGGGATCTCGATGGCATCCATGACCCTGATGGGGCACAACCGGGCACGAGCTACCTCGATCGAGGCGGCTTCCTCTATGACGCGGCCGACTTCGACGCCGCCTTCTTCGGCATCGGTCCCCGCGAGGCGCAGGCGATGGACCCTCAGCAGCGCGTGCTGCTGGAAGTGGTGTGGGAGGCGATCGAGAGCGCAGGCGTGGACCCACTCTCGCTGCGCGGTAGTCAAACCGCCGTCTTTGCCGGAGTCGCCACCCAGGATCATGCGCCGCGGTTGATGGGCTCGGCCCTGTCTGACGATCTCGGCGCCTATCTGGGCATGGGCAGTGCCGGCAGCGTGCTCTCGGGACGCGTCGCCTACACACTCGGGCTGCACGGCTCCGCGGTGACCGTCGACACCGCGTGCTCCTCCTCATTGGTGGCGCTACATCTGGCGTGTCGCGCGCTACGGGCCGGTGACTGTGAGCTGGCGCTGGCGGGTGGCGTGACGGTGCTCTGCACCCCCACGGTGTTCGTCAGCATGGGTCGCCAGGGTGGCCTCTCACCCGATGGAAGGTGCAAGTCGTTTGCCGCGGCAGCCGATGGAACCGGTTTTTCCGAGGGCGCGGGCATGTTGCTGTTGGAGCGTCTTTCCGACGCCGAGCGCTTGGACCATCCGATACTCGCGGTGGTGCGAGGCAGCGCGCTCAACCAGGATGGCGCAAGCAATGGACTGGCGGCGCCGAACGGCCCCGCCCAGGAACGGGTGATCGCGGATGCGCTCA
>DATNKN010000199.1:0-6566 GCA_035603375.1 Solirubrobacteraceae bacterium | reverse complement strand
ACGGCCTCACCTACCGATCACACCACCATCGCAACCAAGCCCTGCCACACTGGCTCGAGCACTACAACACACGCAGACCACACTCAGGGATCGGCGACCAGCCACCCATCAACCGCGTTCACAACCTCCGTGGGCAGAACACCTAGACGGCGACGCGTATCGCCTACCCGGCGACGACTGGACTTTCGATGCTGGCGTTTCCTCGCTCGTCCTCTGCACCGTTCCCGACCAACAGCTCGCCCTCGCCGAGTTGTTCCGAGTCATCCGGCCGGGCGGCGAGCTGCGCTTCTATGAGCATGTCGTGGGGCGCTCCAAATGGGAGGCTCGCTTTCAACGCCTCGCCGACGCAACCATCTGGCCTCACCTCGCCGGTGGATGTCACCTGGGGCGAGACACGGCCGCCGGAATTGAGCAGGCCGGGTTCGCGATCGAGGCGTGTGAGCGCTTCCCGTTCAGTCCCTCCGCGTTCCTCCCGCCCGATCCGCACATCCTGGGGACCGCACGCCGCCCCGCAAGTTCTTAGCCCCGGCGACATAACCGAAGTCAGCGGTCCACCGGGGCTTCCGACACGAGTGTAGCTCCGACGTTATGCCACAGCCGAAACGGAAACTTACGGCGTGTCGGCGAATACCAAGCCGCTAGTTACCGCGATCCGGTTCCACGCGTTGATGGCCGTGATTGCGAAGATCAGGTTGGCAAGCTCGGCCGCAGAGAACTCGGATGCGACGCGATCGTAGACCGCATCCGGCACGCCGTTCTCCCCGATCCTCGTGATCGTGTCTGTCAGCTCCAACGCCGCGCGCTCGCGCTCTGTGAACAGCGGGCTCTCGCGCCAAGCCACCAACGCATAGAGACGCTGCTCGCTCTCCCCCGCCTTGCGCGCTTCACGCGTATGCAAGGCGATGCAGTACGCGCAACCGTTGAGCTGCGAAGCACGAATCTTGACCAACTCTCGAAGCGCCGAGTCAAGCTCAATCGAACCATCGAACGCCGCCATAGCGCGATAGGCGTCGAGCGCCGTGGCCTTCAGATCGATGCGCTGATCCTCCATATGATCACATGCTATTGATCCGCCGACGCCACAGGACACCGGGGCCTTCAGGCGATCCAATTTAGGCCAGGGGTGCAAACAAAGTGCAAACATGCCCCACACCATTCGGCGACAAAGCCCGCAACCGCCTAGACGCGAATCCCTAGCAATAGAGCCAATCTAGCCAACCGAGCGACACCCCACAGCACCCCTCGGGACGAATCATAATCCGCGTGTCGGGGGTTCGAGTCCCTCCTCCGGCATCGTCGAAAGCCCAGCTCCCACAACGATTTTGAGGTTATCAGGGCTGCGGACGCGGCCGACTATTTCCCCAGCGATTTCCCTAGAGGGCCGCGTTCGTGTCGCGGCGGGGCTCGGGAGTGAACAGGGCGTCGATCTCGCGCTACAGGCACGTGCCAGACGGCCTGTAGGTGATCGTCCCCACTCGCGCACCCTGGCAGGACCGGCGAGGAGAGTCGCGCCGCTTTGGTGGTCGCCCTATCGCAGACAACGATGAGCAGGACACTACCCCGCAATTTCCGAGCCTCGCCTGACATAGAAGCAACTTGTCCTCAGAGCGCAGCGAGCAGTACGGAGACGACGCGAGCAGGAAGCGAACGAAGCGTCTCGGTTAACGGCGCGACGGTCGCCTGACGAGCGGGACCGAGGAGTGTGCTGCAGCACGGCGAGTGCTCCAACCCGCTCGGGAGGCTGCGGACCTTCCGTGGGTCGGCTTCCACGCCTTCTGTCACACCTGCGCCTCGATCCTGTTCGCGGAAGGCCGCAACGCCGTTCAGGTCCAGCGCTGGCTTGGTCATCATTCGGCCGCATTCACGCTCGCAACCTACGTCCACCTGCTCGACGGCGATCTCGGGGAGCCGCTGGCAATCCTCCAGAATGTCCGCAATGATGCGGAATGACTACAGAACTTCCGAGGAAGGCGTTATCCTCGACAGAGCTATGACCGTGCCAATCGAATATGTCGATGCGCAACAGCTCTGGGACGAGAAGGAGGAGGCTCGCCGTGCCGATGTCGAGGCACTGCGGTCCGGGGAAAAGACCGAAGCGCAGCTACAACGCGAAAACGCGATTTTTGCCCTCCCTCCCGATCGCATCCGGATCAACCTAGACTCCGCGCGCTCTCTCTCCTGAGCCACGAAGGGTCGTCAGCGGGACGTGGACGAGCCGCCGCAGACACTTGACGCCGCGCCGTTGCAATCGAGCTGGATTTGCTCGTCGGCAAGGATCGACAGGTCCGTGTCTGGGTCATGCACCCAGAGCGCTGCATGGAGAGCCGCGTCCACAACAGCGTGCTGCCCAAAAAGCAGACCGACCTCGCATGGCGCCAACTCCGAGCCTCAATCCCTTGTGCGCGCGCCTTCAGCCAACTGTTGCTCGATCAGCGCGGAGAGGCCGCCATCCGCGACGTGCTGAAGCTCAACGAGCGCACCTTCCGCTTCGCACAAGAGGACCGATGCTCGAAGCTCGCAGCCGACCGGGACATCGAGACCTTCGACGCGGTGCTCGATGACGACCGACTCCCCGAGAAGTTCAGGACCCTCCGCCTACCGCAGATGCGGGACCGGATTCGGTCCTTGCGCGAAGGCTTGGCCCGAGGAACGGTCGGTGGCTGATGCCTGAGCGTTTCCGGCACCCGATCTTCGCTCGCGTATATACGAAGTTCGCGGACACGAGCAACCGTCGCGGCGGCGCCGAGCATCGTCGCAAGCTGCTCGTCGACCTGAGCGGGCGTGTCATCGAGCTGGGAGCAGGCAGCGGCGCGAACTTCGTGCATTACCCTGCTTCCGTTGACGAAGTTCTCGCCGTGGAGCCCGAGCCATACCTGCGCCAGCAGGCACTCAGGGCGGCAACAGAAGCTTCGGTGAACATCCGGGTGCTAGATGGCGACGCGTATCGTCTGCCAGGCGACGAGGGGACTTTCGACGCTGGCGTTGCCTCGCTTGTCCTCTGCACCGTTCCCGACCAGCAGCGCGCGCTCGCCGAGCTGTTCCGAGTTATCAGGCCAGGGGGCGAACTGCGCTTTTATGAGCATGTCGTTGGCCAATCCAAGTGGGAGGCGCGCTTTCAACGGCTTGCCGACGCAACCTTCTGGCCTCACCTCGCTGGTGGATGTCACCTGGCGCGAGACACGACCGCCGGAATCGAGCAGGCCGGGTTTGCCATCGAGGCGTGTGAGCGCTTCCCGTTCAGCCCCTCCGCGTTTCTCCCGCCCGATCCGCACATCCTGGGGACCGCACGCCGACCTGGAAGTTCTTAGCCCCGGCGACATAACCGAAGTCAGCGGTCCACCGGGGCTTCCGCCACGAGTGTAGCCCCGACCGTCACGCGCCAGGGTGCAAACAAAGTGCAAACATGGCCCCACACCACTCGACACCAAAACCAGCGACAGCCGCGCCGCCGCGAGCCAACGTGTCGCTGCGCACTATCGCGCGAGAGTGGAGCCGCATCGGTTGCATCGGGTTCGGCGGCCCGCCAGCACACGTCGCGCTGTTTCGCGAGCTGTGCGTGACACGACGGGAATGGCTCGCCGAGGATCAGTTCGAGCGGGCAATCGCGGCGACCAACATCCTGCCCGGACCAGCCTCCACGCAGCTAGCGATCTACTGCGCCTGGCGGCTACGCGGCCCCAAGGGAGCAGTCATCGGGGGCCTTGGCTTCATCCTGCCCGGCTTGATCTTGATCCTCGCGCTGTCCGTGCTATTCCTCGCCGGATCGTCGCCCGCATGGATACGGGGCGCGGGGATGGGAGCCGGCGCCGCCGTTGCCGCTGTCGCGGTCAGGGCCGGGCTGGGCGTTGCTGTCCCGATCTGGAGACGCACCACGAACACTCGGCGGCCCCGTGTCCTCGTCTACGCACTCGCCGCAGGAATCGCGGCGGCCACGACCGGCCCGTGGCTCGTGCTCGTCCTGTTGGCGTGCGGCGGGATCGAGCTGGCATGGCAGCGCCAGCTCGCCGGAGGCGGTGTGAGCTTTCACGCCTGGCCGCTGCTCGCAGCGGTCGTAGAGCCGGGCGGGACGGGTGCGCTCGTGTGGACTGCGTTGAAGGTCGGGGCGCTCGCATTCGGCGGCGGGTTCGTGATCGTTCCGCTGATGCAATCAGACGCCGTGGGCACCTACCACTGGATGACCCACGGGCAATTCCTCAATGCTGTAGCGCTCGGGCAGGTCACACCGGGGCCGCTCACGCAGACCGTCGCGGCTGTCGGCTACGCCGCAGGCGGATTTCCCTCCGCGCTCTTGGCGGCGTTCGTCGCGTTCCTGCCGTCGTTTTCTTTCATCCTGTTCGGTGCAGCTCGCTTCGAGCGGCTGCTGCTGAACGAGCGAGTGATCGCGTTCCTCGCCGGGGCGGCGCCCGCGGCGGCAGGGGCGATCATCGGCTCGGCGATCCCGCTCGCCACTGCGCTGAGCGAGACGTGGCAGTACGTCGTGCTCGCTGCCGCGACCATCGCCTTGCTTGCGCTGCGTCGCAGCATCGTTCTGACGCTGCTCGCCGCCGGCACGGTAGGCGCCGTCGCCGCTCTGCTCGGCGCTCCAATCCCACGCTAGACGGCCTGGTCAAGGGTCGCTAGCTCTGCACCGTGTCGGTCTGCGCGTAGGTCGTGGCGGCGGCTCGATCGGCGCAGCCCTTCAGCTCGATTACGAGCCCGTCGCGCATCGTGACGACGACATAGGCAATGCCCTGATCCAACGGCCGTCCGTCGTCTCGAGGCCGGTCGGGACGGAACCCCACGACAATCCGCCCGCCAACCTCGACCGTCTCCTCGATCCGCCCGACGAACCCGCCGTGCAGATTGCGCTCCATGACCTTGAGAATCATCTTGCGGTTCTCGCATATCCACGGCCCGTCCTCGAATGAATGAGACGGGTGTGTCACACCGCGACGGCCTCGCCCAGCGAGATCGAGGTCTGGGCAGAGCCACCGAGAGCCCTCCACTTCAGGTCGCTTGCATCGCATAGGGCCATGTTGTTACATGTCCGCAGAGCTATAGGCGCGCGAGTACAAGTCCAGTGGCGAGCAGCACCATCGCCACCGCGCACGCCTGTAGGGCGCGCTCGATCGGCGCCGCCAGGCGCGCGGCGTCGAGGGGCACAGTTGATCCGTCTGCAAGCCTCTGCTCTCCGGTGAGCGAGACGGTGCGTCGGCGCAGCTCGCGCACGGGCGTACTGAGACTCCGCTGAGCGACGAGCAGCATGGCGCACCCACCCGCCGCCAGTAGTGCCGAGGGGCGGAGTTCCAAGGCGTTGATCCAATAAGCCGTCAGGACCGGGAACACGCCCCACGAGACCGCGAGCCAGAACGTGGTATGAAAGCGCCCGCCGAACCACTCGAGGTTGTAGGCGAGCACTATGAACACGCCCGCGAGTACGAACGGGATCAGGGTGAGCGAGACGGTCACGGCCCCCACGACCCCGATTGCCGCCGCTCCCGTTAGCGAGACGACCGCGAGAGCGACGAGCGTGCGGCTCGAGATGTGTGTACGCAACGGCCTGCCTTGCAGCTCGTCGAGCACATGCGCGCACACGCCCACCGCGAGGAAGAACGCTGCGAGAGTCGCCGCCAGCCGTCCGGGGTACAGGTGCGGGGCGAGCGCGGCGCCAATCGCCACGTTGGCCAGATTCCACGCCGTGTAGGGAGGATGAAGCAGAGTCACGAGGTCCCGCCACCCACCCGGGCGCAGCGCGTAGAACGCCGGACGCTCAAGCGATGGTGAGGCTCCTTGAATTGTTCGACCCGTGGGCTCCATCTCAGTGGACCCTCAGACTCTCACATCTGCTGTGGTGAAACGCTCAGCAACGGGGAGATCCTGACGGTTCGCGCCGGGCCGACGAGAACAGGCCCGAGCGACTCGCCGAGCAGCCTCGGAAGTAGGACTGGCCTCCGCCCATCCCGGTTCAGGCGTGTACGACGACGACGCGGGTGACCGTCACCGCCGCGCCATGTACGGGCGTGAGCGTGATCTTCACCATCAGCGTTAGGCGCCGGTGGCGGTGCAGCGCGGCCTTGTCCTTTGCGTTCAGCGGCAGCGCGAATGTGAGCTTGCCCGCATGCGGCGAGGAACGCACGAGCTTGCCTACAGGAGTAGCGGCGCCCTTGGTGAACAGCTCGATCTGAAGCTGGCCTTCAGAACCGGCCGAGGACACGACCAGAGACCCATGCACTACTCCGCCGTGCTGAGTGGATGCCAGCTTGACCGACCCAAACAGCGGGCCAGAAGCAGGTTCGACCTTTGGTTGACCAGAAGACGGTGAGCTGGAGGTTGTGGCAGTGGGATTGCCACCGGTAGAGCTCGGCGCTGATGAAGGTTCTTTCGCGGGAGGCTCTTTGGTCGGTTCTTTCGCCGGCAGGGTCGAGGCGGCCATGAATGTGAGGTCATTGCCCTGGACCGATCCCAATTTGTTTTTCGCGACGAGGCGGAAGTGGTATCCGCTGCCGGGCGTCAGGCCGGTCACGGTCGCGGAGACCTGATGTTCTGCACCGTCGGATGGCAGGCTCACCGCTTTGCTGGTGTGTTCG
>DATNKN010000189.1:0-4193 GCA_035603375.1 Solirubrobacteraceae bacterium | reverse complement strand
GAGCAGCGTCTTCAGGCTCGCGAGGATCAGAGGCCAGCCCTTGCTGATGCTCTCGAGCATCGCGCTTCCCGGATCGAAGTCCGCGTGGACGACGGTCAGCTTGACGCCGCCGCCGATCGGCTCGATGTCAAAGCTCACCTTCGATCGGCGCTCGGCGGCAACCTTCTCGAAATACTCGTCGCTGAACCCAACGACCTTCGCGAACTCCGGCGTGACCGTCTGCCAGGTGTAGGCCAACCGCCGGTACGGGTCTGACTCGAGCACCACCTGAGCGGGGTCGGCGATCGTTACGCCGCTGTACTCCCAGGTCATCGACGAGCCAGTCTCCCAATCCGAGGTGAAGCTCGCCCCCCAGTAGCGTCGCGTGAATGCGGGGTCTGTCAGCGCCTGCCAAAGTTGTTCAGGCGTGGTCTTGATGTAGGTCGTGTAGACGAACTCGGGCTTCTGCATTTGGGTGTCCTCCAGTGCTCGCTTGAGGTCAGTGAGCGCGTTCACACGCTCACGGTCGTATCGATCGATCCAGCGCTCGCCGATAGCATTGATCGGCTCGGCATTTAGGTAGTGCAGCTTCTCTCGACCCCGCCAAACGGTGGTCACCAAGTTGGCGGCCTCCAGCACCGCCAGGTGCTTGCTGACCGACTGCCTGGCCATGTCGAGCTGGCTGGACAGATCCCGCAGGCTCTGTCCGTTCTCGGCATTCAAGCTGTCCAACAGCCGGCGGCGGCCAGGGTCGGCGAGTGCCTTGAAAATCTCGTCCATCTGCCATCCTCGCTACTGCTAATAGGCAGCCATTTAGCTGCCTATCCAGTATATGCAGCTTGTCGGCTGCATGTCAAGGCTCGCTTCTAGTCGTAGTACCGTTTGAAGAGGTCAGGTCATAGACGCAAAGGGAAGAGGGTCGATGCGCGCGCCACCGCTGTTCCGAGACAGACCTCGACCGGTGCAGATACTCCTTGGTGGCGTTGTGCCGTTCGCTTTCGGTGCGGTGCTGGGAGTCCTCGTCGGAGTGTCCGCCGCCGCCTACTGGACGCTGGCCGTGCTTGCCGGACTTAGCGCGATCCTAGCCGGCTTCGAGCACCGGGACGGATGGGGCGGAGCGGATCGTGGCCTTGTCGGCGGTGCCCTCTTTGGAGCCGGCATATTGGTCGCCCACGCAATCGCAGGCACGCACGCGAAGGTCTCATTTGGGAGCTTCCCGCCGCTACTTATCGTGATCGACGCGATCGCCGGGATGTTGCTGGGCGCCCTTGGCGGCCGTCTCGGCAAAACGCTGTGGCCGGCGCGCGATGGATCGCTCCTGGACTAGCGCGAAGCGTCCTCACTGCACGAGAAGAGGCCGTTCAAAAGAAGCTGCTTCGGGAATAACCAAGCCCGCTTCGGTTTGAAACCATTGCTCCAAAAGCGAGCAGTACATGGCCCGGTAGTCCGAGGTTCTGATCAGATTTTCGTTTTCATCCAGCGTGGTGAGCCCTGGGAACTCGCCCACCATTTTCCCTGCGGCCCGAGTGCCGACCAGAAACGCCACGCCGCCCGCCCCATGATCGGTGCCGGAGCCGTTTTCCTTGGGGCGGCGGCCGAACTCCGACCACAGCTGCACAAGCACGCGCTGGTCCAACCCGCGGGCTTCGAGATCGCGCTGGAAGGCCACGAGCGCGGGGATCGTCTGTTCGAGGTTGCTTGTTAGCGTCGCCACCTCATTGGAGTGCGTGTCGTAGGAGCCGGCGGCGTTGATCGAGACGCATTTGATCGGCATCCCGGTGTGCAGCATCGCCGCGAGCACCGCCAGGCGTTCGGCGAATTCGCCAGCCGGATAGGTGACCGAGGAGCTGTCCCCGGTTTCCTTCTCCGACTTGACGAAGTTGGCCATCTCCTCGAGCACCAGGTTCGTGTCGTAGGAGGCTCCCCGCGCCTCGGCGTAAGCGGGCGACGGCGCCGCCAGTGTGCCCAACGTGCCATACGTATCGAGCGCGGCCGCCATCACAGGTTCGCCAAGACCGTATGCCCACATCGTGTAGTCGGCAGGCGAGGACACCGCGGCAACCGGCATCGTCGTGGTGGCCAGGGCCGGCGCGAGCGAATAGTCGAGCGACAGGCCCTGCAAGGGGTTGTCAGGTTCGCCGACGATGTCCAGATAGCGACCCATCCAACCGGTGCGCGCGTTGGCGTCGAGTTGGCCCACCTCCCAGTAGTGGCGAGAGGTGAAGTGACTCTCTTCTGAGGGCTCGTAGCCTATCGCCGGGAAGACCGTGACCTTGCCTTCTTCGTGCAGTTCGGCAAGCCCCGTGGCGGCCGGATGCCACATCAGCGTGTCGTCCTCTGTGAACACCTTGCCGGCCCCTTCGGCGAGGCCCAACGTGGGACGCAATTCGCGGTACTTGGCTTCCCCGACAGGCGCCAGCACCGAAAGCGCGTCCCAGCCCCCTTCCATGAAGACCGACACAAGCACCGGCTGGTCGGGGTTCGCGGCCGCCGCTGCCTGGGCGATCCCCTCTTCGAAGTGACGCGGGCTGAGCATCGAGGCGCCGTATATCGACAGGGCCGCGCCGGCTGAGCGCAGCAGGAACGTGCGCCTGTCAAGCCCGGTGCCGGCCGGCAGCGGCATTCCCGGCTCGATCCTCGGCAGCCCCTTCCCGGCGACGGCGGCGCCCCGGCGCAGCAGCTGCGAGCGGGTGAAGTCGTTGCACGAGCAGCTCTTTGGCACGGTCAGCTCACCTGCATATCGGGGGAGGTGGCGATCAGCATTCGCAATGCGTTCTGGCGCATCGCGCGATAGGGGCTCTGCTCCCAGTCGGCGAGCGGTTCCTGCAGGCAGGACTGAGCGAAAGCGGCGATGCATTGCTCGGATTCGGCCGACAACACCGGGTTCGCCCAGTAGGCGAGTGCGCTTTCCAGTGCTGCGTCCGCGGTCTCGGTGGTGCTGTATTCGGGCTGACCTTCCGGCGGCCACGGGTTGGGGTAGGTCTTGGCCGTCACATAGCTTGCCATTTCCCAGCGCGCCCTGGCAGTCGACGTATCCAGCCAGCGCGTGAAGTCCCAGCCAGACACATTGGGTGGGTAGAACAGCTGCTGACCGGCATTTGCCGATATCCATACCCATGCAGTCGTGTCGATCGGACGGGAGATAGAGCGCAGCAGACCGGCGTTGTAGACGACCGGCGGGGTAACTATCTCGGCGTCTTCGTAAAAATCGGGGTGCTGGAGGATCGCCTCCACAACCATACGGATGTTGTGTCCTGAGCTGTTGTACAGGCCCTGCAGCGAGGCGAGCGTTGCTTCCGATGGCGCGCTAGAGATGAAATAACCCCACAGCTTGGTGACGAAGAACGAGGCGTGCAGCGGATGGCTCACGCACAAACGCACGGCGTCTTCGTAGTTCCAGTTACCGGCCTGCCCGAACACGGTCTTTTCGCCCGTGTCGTGATAGGTGGGATCGAAGCGGAAGTTGTGGCTCCCGAGTTCTTCTGACCAATCGTTGCGCCAGCCAGTGAGCGCGCGGGCCATTTCGCGCACGTCGTCCTCGGTGTAGGCGCCGCGATCGGCGCCGAGCGAGAACAGCTCCATCATCTCGCGCGCGTAGTTCTCGTTCGGGTCCCACTTGTTGTTGGACGTGCCGTTGAGGAACAGCAGCATCGCCGGATTGACTGTGACCGCGAGGAACAAGTCATCGAAGCTGCCGAGTGCCATCGAGCGAAGCAGCTCATTCTGTTCAAGCATCAATGCCGAATTGTTGACCTGCTCATTGGAGGTGGCAAACCAATCGTGCAGGACGAAAGTCATGCGCTCGACCAGCTGCTGGTCGGAGCGAACCATGCGATCCAACCACCAGCAGTGGTCCTCGCCCCACGCTTTGGTCGGTTCGAGCGGTTTGCCGTCTTCGTCGCAGGGTTCAGGGCCAGTGAGCGTCGCGGGCCCAGAGGGACGGGTCAGGCTGAAGACGACATCTTCAATGGGCTGGCCGACAAGCGCCTGCGTCTGTCCGGGTGTGGGCCCGAAGCCCGCTCGCCACAGCAGCCGGCGCGCCTGCTCGAGGGTGACGGGCGGAGAGCCAACCGAGGGAGGAGGACTGGAGGAGGGAGACGGCGGAGAGGCCGACGCGACCGGCAACGCAACCCCGAGCGTGCCATGCAGCTTGGCTGCGACTCGCCGGGCGAGGGGCTTGCGTCGTTTGCGCCCGGGCTTGTGATGCTTACGAC
>DATNKN010000184.1:0-2416 GCA_035603375.1 Solirubrobacteraceae bacterium | reverse complement strand
GAGGTCGTGGTCGCCGGTCCGCAGCTTGCTGGATTGGCGAGCAGCGCGCGTTCCCCGCCAAACAGGTGCAGGCTCAGTTCGCCGATTGGCACCTGCGGGCTTTCCAGCAGTCGCACCGTCAGTTGGCCGGTCGCGGCGTTGGCCTGCACGCTGGCCGCGAGCTTGATCAACACGCCTTCGCCGCGTTTGCTGTTCGTGCCCGCTCCGAGTTCCACATACAGTCGATACAGGTTGCCGTCGGTCGCATCATGTTCGGTACACGGGCTCTGGCTCGCTCCGCCGCATCCTGGCGTCGCGAGATACACGTGGCCTTCGATTGGATGGGCCAGCAGCGGTGTGCTCGCTTCGGCAGTGCCCACGATCGATTCTTTGGGGCAATGTCCGGGCGCGAGTTCGGGTTCTTCGGGGCCAAGTCCGACTTGAGGCACTTCTTCGCCGATCCCCACTTCGCCGGGTTTTAGCGGTTCGCCGTTGGCGTTGACTCCGGTGGGGATGTCGATACCGTTGGGACCGCTCGCGTCGCACGAGCGCATCCCTGCGGCGACCGCCGGGCTGATCGCCATGCCTGTTGGCAGCGTCACGGTCGCGTCACGCAGATCGGGCGCCGCGCGCTCGTTCTCTTCGAACTGGTGCATCTTGAGGTCCAGGTCGATGCCCACCGGTTCCTGTGCGCGGGTCGTTTCGGGTCTTACCGATACTTCCGGAGAGAACGTGAGTTGTTCGCAACCGCTCATCGGCGCCAGCGTGGACCGGGCTTGCACGTATCGCCCCGGTTGCTGCCAGGAGTCGCTCCACGCGAGCGTCGTCGGCCCTTCGCCGGTACAGCTGCCGGGCATCGTAAGGAACGGGATCGCTTCCTCGCCGCTTGCCACCCCGCCGCCGTTACAGCTCCATCCGGGGCCCAACCCGCCGATGCAGGAAAGGCCGCGCTGGGCGTCATGGGCGGGCGCCGTCGGCGTACCCCACAGCGTCATTTCAAGGCTCGTGAGGTGCAGCGGTGGCAGCCCGCTCAGCAAGCTCGACAGGTTGAGCACGGGGAGTCCCCTGCCGACGATCGCGAGGCTGTAGCCCTGCGGGGTGCGCACCATGCGCCCGTTCAGCAGCACTCGGCCGAAATCCGGCGCTTCGAGCCCCAGCTCGGCGGGCTCGCCGGTATAGGGGGTCATGTCAACAATCTCGCCGAGCACCGCGAGCTGGCTTTCCCTGTCACCGAATCGAAACACAAAGGTACCCACTTGCGTATCGGTTGGGCAGTGTTCCAGCTGTCCCGGGCAGCGCGTCACCGCGTTTGGGTTGGCCAGCAGGCCCGGCGGCAAATCTACGATCACATCCTTTGGATCGCCGGTTGCTACGGTGTTCCCGCCGATCTGATCGGTGGTGAACTGCACAGTGCTTGTCAGCGCAAACGGATGGCCCTCCGCCTGGTCGAACAGGTACGGTTCTCCGGGCGACTGCGGCGAGGGCCCCTGCTCGGTCGTCTGCAGCGAGAAGGAGGCGATCCCAAACGGGTTCGTTTCGTTGGCCTGCGCGCTCGTCGCGACGCACGCTGCGCAGAGGATCGCCGCCATGGCGAGCGCCGCGAGCCGCCCGGCACGTCTGTGCGTCTCAGGGCGCGCAGCCGAGGTCACTTCGCCGCCCCCGCGGCGGGGCAGGGCACCCGGTAGACGACCGTACTGTGCGTGCCGTCGGCGAACGCGAGCTTCGCGCCGAACGGGTAGCCGCCGGCCGGACACGTGCGGGGGACCTTCATACCGAGCGGGCGATAGGAGATCGTCTTACCGGCCACCCGGCGATGGTAGGTCAGGCCCTGCGGGCCGAGACTGGAGGAGAAGGTCTGCAGCGCCAGGTCGGGGCCTTCGGGCCAGGTTTGCACGAGCGGAATCGAGGTGTCGAGGCTTTCTCCGAAAGGCGCCGCGTCTTCTTCCAGGACGCTCGGCAGCACCAGTGCACCGAACACTGGCTGCTGTGCGCGCACATAGAAGAGGATTTCGATGCGATTTTCGCCAGGCGCCCCCAGCAGCGCATCGACCGTGGCGGTCTCGTGCACCAGCTGAGACCCGACGGGCACGACGGCACTGGCCTTGCCGAGCCCGATCAGCGCGTTGCCCGAGCATCCGGTCGGGCCAGTAGCGATTAGGCTCGCCGATAGGCAGTTGCTCTGCCCGAGCGTGCTCGATGCGAGGCCCATGCCCTCGGGCATCCGCAACTCCAGGGCGGTCACCGGCTCCGGCGCGGAGTCGCCCGTGCCGCCGATGTGCAGCGCGATCTCGATAGTTGTGCCCGAGCCGGGGTGCTCGGGTCGAAACGCCACCTTCAAGCTGGCAGGCGGCGTGGCGCTTGCAGTGTCGGTGAGGCTGACAGCGCGACCCGCACGCTTCGTGGCATCGGCGCTCACCGCCAGCGCCAAGCACGCGCA
>DATNKN010000180.1:0-10834 GCA_035603375.1 Solirubrobacteraceae bacterium | reverse complement strand
CATCTTCATCGACGAGTTCGACGCCGCCGGGCGCAAGCGCGGCGCAGGCATCGGGCAGGGCAACGACGAGCGCGAGCAAACACTCAACGCGCTGCTGGTGGAGATGGACGGGTTTGGCGGCGACGGAGGACTCGTCGTGATGGGCGCCACCAACCGCCCCGACATCCTCGACCCCGCGCTGCTGCGTCCGGGGCGCTTCGACCGTCAGGTCACGATCGACGTGCCCGACGTGCACGGGCGCCTGGAGATCCTGCGCCTGCACGGCGGCAAGCGCCCGCTCGGCCCCGACGTGTCGCTGGAGGAGATCGCGCGTCTCACGCCCGGCTTCTCCGGCGCCGAGCTTGCCAACGTGATCAACGAGGCGGCGCTGTTGAGCGTGCGCGACTCCCAAGCGCTGATCGAACAGGCGACGCTCGAGGAGGCGATCGACCGTGTCGTCGCCGGTCCCGCCAAGAAGCACATCCTCACAGAGCAAGAGCGCTGGCTGATCTCGATCCACGAGGCTGCCCACGCTGTCGTCGCCGAGGCGCTGGGCCAGGCATCGGTGAGTCGTAAGGTGTCGATCGTCGCGCGTGGGCGCACGCTCGGCACGGCCGCCCACATGCTCACCGACCGAGACCAGCTGATCCAGACCGCGCCCGACCTGGAAGCTCAGCTGACGGTGATCGTCTCCGGCACCGCCGGCGAGCGGATTGCCTTCGGCCATCTGTCATCCGGCGTCAGCGACGATTTGCACGCCGCCACCAGCCTGGCGCGCACGATGGTGACCTCCTTCGGCATGTCCGACGCGCTCGGGCCCGTCACGATCGGTGAGAAGGGCGGGGAGGTGTTTCTCGGCGCTTCGCTGCAAGACCTCGGCTCGGTGGGGCCCTCGACACTCGACACGATCGACCGCGAAGTCGAGCGGTTTGTGGGCGACGCCGAGGCGAAGGCCGCCGTGATCCTCGACCGCAACTGGCAAGCCGTCGAGGAGACCGCGCATGCGCTGATCGAGCACGAGACGCTCTCGGGCGTCGCGCTCGACGCGGTGCTCTCCACCGTGCGGGAGGTCGAGCTCAGCCAGCTGCACGACGTTACTCGCCAGGCCCGCGAGCAGGACCCGGGGCACGGGCCTTGAAGGCTGCCGCCGTCGCGGCCCTGATCGCCGCGGCGATCGCCGCGTTCGGCGCCGGTACCGCAAATGCGGAAGCGACGTGGCGCCTGGAACAACCGGCGCCGCCCGCGGGAGCGGCCTTCAAGGTGCCGCTCGGCACGCCCGACGACATGCAGTTCTACGCGCCCAACGAGGGCCTGTTGAGCGTCGAAGGCAACGCCACCGTCCCCGCCGGCCTGTTCTTCTGGAACGGGCGCGACTGGCACCAGCTGTCCACCGTGTGCGGCGCCGCCGGCGAAGCGTCGCGGATCGCCTGGGCCGGTCCCGATGACTTCTGGGTCATCACCGAACCGAGCGAGCCGCGCTCGGGCGCTGGGCTCGGTCTATGCCATTTCGAAGACGGGGTGATCGTCGGCTCCTACTCGACGCCCTTTCAGTCGCCCGAACCCTTCCGCCCGATGGATGCGGCGGCGTGCAACGGGCCGGACGACTGCTGGTTTGCGGGAATCGGTAGCGAGGAACCTTCCGGTCAGCACATCGGCGCCTATCACCTGCACTGGAATGGCACCACCCTCACCGGCTCCTACCAACCTCAGGGTCGGGGCGTCAGTGGCCTGGCCTACTTCGATGGCACGTTCTACGAGAGCACGTACGTAGGCGCCGAGCCGGGCAACCCGAGCGGCCCCGTCGCGCTCGCCACGCCCGAGCCGAACGGTCCGGTGTTGATCCACAAGCTCGTCGGCGAGACCTTCCTCGACACGGGCTTTCAGCCGTCACTCGCGTCGGGGGTTCCTGCCGAAGGAGTCGAGCTGCTGTCCGCAAAAGCCGACGCCACGAGCCTGTGGTTCTCAGGTGGTGGCGCCGCCTCCGGGCCGACCGCGCCCCACGAAGGGTCGGTACCGAGCCCGCCGATCGCCGTCTATTACGACGAACCGTTCTTCATCCAGGACGCGATCGACCCCTCCCTGTTCGGCTCCGAAGACCGCTTCGTAGACATCGCTCCGGTGCCCGGAGAGGACACGGCGTGGGCAGCCGATCAGCCTTACTCCGAGCGCCGCAGCGCCACCGCCAAGGCGAAGATCGTGTTGGTCGAACCGGGCGGCGGGGCAAGCGTCGACACGCTCCCGGTGTCCGGGCCAGGCCGCGGCAGCGCCCAGCTCGTCGCCGCCACCGGACCCGAAGAAGCCTGGATGGCCACCTCGGCAGGGTGGCTGTTTCACTACACCAACGGCACGGTCTTGCCCGAAGACACCGATTCCAACTGGGCCGGGACGATAACCGTGCGCCCGAACGAGTCGGTCGAACAGTTCGTTCCAATCGCGCCCCCGCCGGACGATTCGGAACTGTTCGCCCCGCCGCCCGTGGCGGTCGAAACTAAACTGGCCGAAGAAGCCGTGCCGCTGGTGATCCCGGCGCTCTTGAAGGACGTGACCGTCTCGCGCCACGGGCTGACCGTCACCGTCAAATTCGACCTAAGCACCCTGGCCGACGTGCAGCTCGTTGCCAAGCTGCACGGCAAGGCGATTGCCCGCACACGCGAGGAGCGCCTGAAGGCGGGCAAACACTCGCTTTCGCTGCGCCTGGAACGCAAGCGCTGGCCGAGCGGGCTCAGCTTCAAGACAAAGGAGTTGGTCAAGCCCAAGCCCGTGCCGGCGACGAGCACGGAAAGCTCGGTGGGCACCGGACCAAACGCGGTCACTACGAGCGTGCATCACTATGGTTGAGGCCGCGCGAGGAGTGAGCATACGCCGCCGGCGCCTGATGCTCTTGCTGATCGTCGGATCGGCACTGGTGGTGGTTGGCGCCGCGCAGATCGCCGGCCACGGCGCGCCTGCGGTCGCCTCGAGCAACATTGCCCCGACGCCGCAGCCAGCGCTTGGCACCGCGGATGCAAGCACTGTCCTGATGGGCGCCGCCACCGCCGGTCAGCCTGGCGAAGCATGGGCCTACCGGGTGCTCCCGCTCGACGTCCCGCCACCCAGCGGCTCAGAACAGGTGGCGTTCGCCCCCGCCGGCAAATCGAGCTCGAGCGCTCGCGGGCAGCTCGTGTTCGAGCGCGCCACCGACGCCGACCCCGACTGGACCATCGCCGAAACGTCGCTCGAAGAACAGGGACAGGTTTATCGCGGCATGGACCCCGATCGGATGTCGGCGCGGATCACACCCCACGGCGGCGGCCTGCTTGTCGGCAACGACTCGACGCGCGCGAGCGGCAAGCAGACGGTGGTGCTCGCACGCGACCCCGGTGGACGCTTCCGCGTGCTGCCCGAACCACCCGCTGGAACCCTGCTGGGTGCGGGCGAACCCGACGAACCGGGAGAAACTGGGGACAAGAGCGCGGAGGCACTTGCCGAGGAGGAAGGCTCGGGCGTCGTCGCCGATGCGGCCGTCGAAAGCGAAGGCCACACCGAAGCCTATTTCGGTGCGTTCGGGCGTACGCGTGACCTCGGCGTGGCACGCTGGGACGGCAAGCAGTGGACCCGCGAGGCGATCGAACTGCCCACAAGCTACGGCGGCTTCACGATCGTTGCAATCGCCGGCACCTCGCCGAAGAATCTGTGGCTGCTGGGCGAGGCCGAAGCCAGTAGTGGTCTGGGGATCGTGCTGTTCAAGCGCAAGGAAACCAAAGCCGGCGAATTCAGCTGGCAGCCCGCCTCGCTTGGCTCCTCGTTGTTCGCCCACAGTGAAACCGCCGCCAACGGTGTCAGCGGCGTCGAGCCACTGACCGGCCAAGCGCAGCCGCTGACGGTTACCGAAAAAGGCGTGTGGATCGACGGCAACCTGCAGGCTTCGGGCGGCGGCGCCGACGGCTATGACTTCACGCTCTACTACGACGTCTCCGAAGAAAAGGTGACCGGCAGTTGGTGTGACGCGCGTGGCCCATCGGAGGAAGCGATCTGCGAACACCCCCTCGGCGCCCGCTTCGGGCGCGAGGCGGGCTATCGCAGCTTTGCTTTCGAAGGCCCCGGCTACGGGACGCGAATCGTCACCAACCCGCTGCAGTCGGGTGGCGAGGACTCCACCAACATGGGCAGCTACCTGAGCTTCGAAGGAACCACCTTCACGTGGATGCCGGGCGCCGGCGCCGACAACGCGCCCGGTGGCGCCTTCTACACGCCGACAGACGGGTGGCTGGAAGGTCCAGTGCAGATAACGACTACCCAGCAACCATCGCGACTCGTGGGGTGGCCGGTGTCCGCGCGCGCTCCGTTCACCGCTGTGACACCGCCCCCGGGGAGCCCGTCGGGAGACTTCGGCGCGCAGGCGCTGGCGGTCGGCGCCGACGGGGTGGTCGCGCGCTACACATCCGGTCACGGGTGGGAACGCGAATTCCTGCAGACCTCGAGCGGCGCTGTCAGCTCGCCCACGCTGCGCGCGGTGGCGTGGCCCGAACCGGCGCGCGCGTTTGCCGTCGGCAATCTCGGCGCGATGTGGATCTGGCGCGCGGAAACCGGTCTGTGGGAGCCCGATCCCGCGGCGCCGCTTGACGGCTTCCAGGGCAACCTCGACGGGATCGCCTTCGACCCCTCCAACCCGGCGCTCGGCTATGCCGTCGGGCAGGACGGCGTGCTGCTGAGGTACGGCAAGAGCTGGACTCAGGAAGAAGAACTGCCCTTGGGCTTCTCAGAAGCCAATTTCAGCTCGGTGTCCTTCGCCGGTGCGGAGGCGATGGTGGTGGCCGAACACGACCTGCTCGTAAACGAAGGCTCGGGCTGGAAAGTGGAACCAGAAGTGCACGCGCTGCTCGAAAGCCTGCCCCAAGCGCCGAGTCTGAACGTCGTCGCGGGACTTCCAAACGGCGGCGCCGTGCTCGCCGGGCGCGATGTGGTGCTCGAGCGCGACAGCGCCGGTGCGCCGTGGCACTTCTCCGAGCAGCCGATCGTCGGCGACACCGCGATCGCGGCGGCGCCGCTGCTCGAAGGCTCGAAAGTGCGTGCGCTGCTGTCGGTCGTGCCCGACTTCCAGTATCCCCCGCTGCTAGTGCTGCCGCCGGTCGAACCCGACACCCCGCCGCCCGTGATCCCACCCAACCCGCTACCGGGCGACGGCTACCTGCTGCGCGAAACGGCCGGCGGCTGGCAGGACGAGGAGCGTGCCGCCTACGCCGGCGACGGTCAGGACAAGCCGTTGAAGGCCGACCCCATTCTCGCGCTGGATGTCAGCACTTCGGGCGCCGGATGGGCGCTCGGCGGCTGGAGCGGAGAGGCCGACGACGCCGGACGCGGCACCGACGCCAGCGGCGGCTCCGGGCAGACGATCCGCGAAAACGTGCAAACCGCCGGTGTTTACAGCTACGCGGCGGAAGGCAACCCGACCGCGCCGAGCGGCGAGACGGTAGCGCCGATCCCGATGCAGAGCGCCGCGGCGA
Organism: Solirubrobacteraceae bacterium; assembly: GCA_035603375.1. Taxonomy (GTDB): domain Bacteria; phylum Actinomycetota; class Thermoleophilia; order Solirubrobacterales; family Solirubrobacteraceae; genus Palsa-744. The sequence continues at coordinate 5,372 of DATNKN010000180.1, read as the reverse complement.
CATTCGCCGTCGGTGGTCACGCGGAGTGCGTCGAAGCGTGCGCCGCGCTAGCCGACGAGGGGATCGAGCCCGACCGCAACCTCAGCGCCGCGCTCGGCCAGATCAGCGGTCTTTCGACCGAGCCGGGCGGTCCGCGCATGCTGCTGTACACGGGGGGGCGCGAGACCCAGGGGCAGGGCCCCGAGTCGCCCGCCGAGGCCAATCGCTACGCGCAGCTGATGTCCGGCGGCGGCAGCCTGCCCGTGTATCCCGCGCTCTCGGCGGGCGATACCGAAAGTGGTGAAGACTCCGCCTTTGGCGCCGCGTTTGCCGGCTTCGACGCACCGTTTGGAGAAGGCGCGACCCCCACAGGGGTCAGCACCGCCGACATCCCGCCGCCCACGGGCGCGGTGAGGCCCGGTGCGCGCACCCACTACGCCTTCGACAGCACCGGTCCCGCCGGCACGGTGCGGGTGATCGTGATCGACAACTCGCGAGGCTCGCTTGCCGCTGCCAACCCCTATCAGAACCCGGCCGAACCGCAGGGGCCGTGGCTTGAGGAGATGCTCGCCGACGCCAGAGCACGCGGCATCCCCGCGATCGTGGTCGGCAGCCGCGAGCTCGACCCGAACCTGCCGCCGGCCTTGAACGTCGCCACCGATGCCGCCGAAGAGGCGCAGATCATGGTGGCCGGCGGGGCTTCCGCGTATCTATACGAACGCCCCGAAGAAAGCCGCGCCAGCCGCATCCCCTCCGGAGGCTCGGTCACGATTCCCGAGTACGGCACAGGCACCCTCGGCTACCGCTCGGCGATCTCCGACTCGTTCACCGTCGGCCAGCCCGACGCGCTGTTCGGCACCACCGGCTACCTGCTCGTGGGCGTGGAAGTGGCAAAGCGCAACCCCGCCACAAACGTAGCGCCGGTCACCGCGCGGATGATCCCGCTCGTGCAGGAAGTGTCGCTCGACCCGGTCGACGGGACACTGTTGCGCCGCAGCTCGCCGGCGCTGTTCGAGGGCCTGGGGCGCAGGCCACTGGCGGGCGACCGCTGGGGGCCGATCTCAGGATCCAGTGGCAACCCAAACCCGCCGGGCTCGGATCCCTACGCCGAATTCCCACCCGCGCTATGTCGCCAGTCCGATTGTTCGAGCGCGATCCAACCTGAATACACGTTCACCTCCTCCGAACCTGAAATCGCCAACTTCGTCGCGCAGGACCCCAACTCGACCAATCTGCGCAAGCCGCTGCAGAACGCCGAAGGGCATCCGATCCCCGACCCGCGCTCGGGCATCCTGTGTGCGTTCAATGCCGGCACCACGACCGTCACGATCTCCGCCGGTGGGCTGTCCTACTCGATTCCGGTGACCGTGCAGGGCGGCAGCGTCGAGCAGCCGTGCGGCACCGTGCCGCTCAGCCCCAGCCACTTCAAGGCGCAGGCCTCCTCGGCACCTGCGGCTCCGGCGGCACCTCCACCCTCGCCCGCGCCGGCGCCCGCGCCGATCGCGCCACCACCGCCACCCCCGGCGCCCGCGGCGGCGCCTGTGGTGAAAGTCGTACCAAAGCCCGCACCGAAGGTGGCGCTGCCGCTCGCGATCCTGCCGATCGCCGCGCTGCCCGCCGTCGGGCCGGTCCCGGCGGTACCGCCCCCGCCTGCGGCGTCGTTCGCGCGGCCGATCCCGCCCGGTGGCGCGACCGTACGCGTGTTCGAAGAAAAACGCGAGGAGGAGGCGGCGCCCGAGCAGTCGCAGGCGTTTGCGCGCTACTCGCCCTCGACGCGCGCCGGTGTACGCGCGCTCACGCCTGTCGGTGCGCTTGTGCCCAGTAGTGCACACGCGAGCGTCGGTGTCTCCGGTAGTGGCTCCTCGCGGCTTGCGATGTATGGGTTGCCGCTGGGCGTGCTGATCCTGCTGGCGGGCGCCGGCGCAACGATCGGTGGCGGCCGGCGCCGGTCACGGCGCACCGCCCTCGCCCGTCTTTCTATACAGACCCACGTTTCAAACCAGGGCCAGATTCCAACCCCGTCTTCAAGGAGGCGAATATGAGACAACGCATCTCCCGCCACAGCGGCCACGTCGCGCTGGCGATCTCGATCCTCGCGCTCGTCGGCTCGACTACGGGGTTGGCCGAAGCCGCACGTCGCGCGGTCCTCAGCTCGATCGACGGACACCAGATCAGCACCACCCCACACGCCGGCGGCCTGCTGCTGCTCGGCAAAAACAGGAAGTTCGCCGCGTCGGCGATCCCAACAGTTAAGAACGCCACCGAGATCAGCGGCAAGACGCTGACCGACATCGAACCTAGTTGCCCACCGTCGACGGTCAACCTCGGCACGTGGTGCTTGATGGACTCGCCCTACCCACTCACCAACGCCGAGGCGGGTGAGAACAACTATTTCTGGGCAACGCAGGCGTGCGTGAAGGAGGGTGGTTACCTGCCGACCGCCGCGCAGCTGATCGGCGCCGCCAACCGCGTCAAGCTCGAGTCCACGATTCACGACTCGATGCTGACCTCCACGATCGACGCCGACCCGAGCGTCGGGCTGAAAGACCAGCGCGAGATGAGCGCCACACTCGTGACGACCGCCGCCGGCTCGGACGCCGCCGGCTCTGAGGGCGTGAGCGTCGGCTCCACCGGCGATCCGCGCACCGGCGAACCCAACCCGGTGCCGCTGCCCGCCGTGCCGGCTCCCTCGACGCTGCAGTATGTGGCCGTGTACTCAAACGGAACGAAGGGCGGCTTTGCCGGCTCCCAGCCGGTTTCAGAACCGCAGAACTTCCGCTGCGCGTTCAACGAGATGCCCGGCGCCAACTCCAACGAAGAAGGGTGACCCGGTGAGGAGCAAGCGTTTGTTCACAGAATCGTCACGAGTGGGGGGGCGGTGAGGTGGACGATCTCGACGTGACCGAGCCCGCTGCACCCAGCGAGCTGGTGACCGCTGTCAAGCAGCCGTCACCATCCCCGTCCCCGAGGGCCCGGGAGGAGGCTGCGGGGGCTGTCACCCAGCCGCTCCCGGTCGTGACCACCGAGCGCTGCTCGCAGTGCTCCGCGCCGCTTGCGCCCGACCAGCGCTACTGCCTGCAGTGCGGGGCCGCGCGGGCGCATGTGAGCGGGCCCATCTCCGGCGGTCGCCCGGGCGGGCCGCCGCCGACTGCGGTCTCGCCACAGAACGCGACCTCGCCGCAGTCGGCGTTGTCCCCGGGCGGGCCGCAAACCCCGCCGCCCGGTACCCCCGGTGCGCTCCCAAATGCTCCCCCCGGCTTCGGCGGCGCGCAACCGTCCAATCGCAACAACACGCTCGCACTGCTTGCCGGCGTGGGGGTGCTGCTGCTGGCGATGGGCATCGGCGTCTTGATCGGGCGCGCGAGCACGGGCTCGGCAAAGGTGCCTCCCGCGCAGGTGATCTCGGTGGGCGGCTCGGCCGCGGGCACCGAGGGCACCGCCACAACGCCCACGACCACCACCACCGAAACGCCCGCCGCTTCCACCGCGAAGAAAGCGTCGAAAGAAAAATCGTCCTCCCCCGCTTCTTCTTCCTCTCCGGGCTCGTCGATCAACAAACCGGCGCCGCCAACCGTTTTGAAAAGCGTGAGCAAAAACCAGAGTGGCTCAAGCTACGAGCAGAAATCCAAGAACCTGCCGGATGTCGTCGAAACGGGATGAGCGCCGCCAACCCACAACAGACTGACTCGCAGCTGTGCAGACGCCGCGAGCAACTCGCGCAGGAGGTCGCCGAGCTGCACTGGAACCTCGGCGGGCTCGCCTATGAGATGGCGATTCGCGACCATTTTCGCCTCGACGTGCTGATCCGCCGCGCGGCGATGCTGCAGGAGCGCGACGCCGAGCTTGCCGAGGTGGAGCGGATGCTGCATATGCAGGAGAGCGGCAGCGCAGGTAACTGTCCGGGCTGCGGCGCGGTGCGCAGTCGCGGGGCCGTGTTCTGCTGGCAATGCGGCGCGCAGGTGATGCAGCGCACCCTCGTCAACGGCAACGGTCAGCACGCCACCTCGCATCCGATCGACCTGCTCGCGGAGCCCGCCGAGTCGGACGGCGGGCAGGAGACTCAGCTGCCCGAGGACCTCGGCCGGCCCATACAGACCAGCTCGTGAGTCTCGACCCACTGCGTCGTTGGGAGCAGCGCTTCGGCGCGCTGCCGCTGCCCTCGCCGCTAGTGTGGGCCGTGCTCGTGGCCCTGTTCCTCGGGTTTGGAGTGCTCATGGGTCGCGCCGCGGGGAGCGACGCGGTCGACTCGCTTACTGCCGAGCGCGCGCCGCTGAAGCTGCTCGTCGCGCAGAGCGCCGCGGGCGGCGCGAGCAGTGCCCCCAGCTCGAGCGCCGCCGAAGCGCCATCACCGGCGCAAGCGGAAACCACCCCGGAACCCGCGCCGGTGCCGGCGGAATCCCAGGCGCCCGCTCCCGCGAGCAAAACACCCTCCTCGTCCTCGGGGTCCACGGGCGGATTGAAAGAATCCTCGGGGTCTGGCAAAGGCGCATCGAAAGCCAGCGCCTTCAAGCTGTCCTCGATCAAGCACGTGTTCGTCGTGATGCTCGACGAGGAGCCCTACGCCACCGCATTCGGTCCCGCCTCGCCCGCCAAATACCTCACCGGCACCCTTGAGAAGCAGGGCGAGCTGCTGCTGCGCTACTACGCCGTGGCCCACCAGGGGCTCGCCGATGAGATCGCGCTGCTGAGTGGGCAGGGGCCCACCGAAGCCACCGCCGCCAACTGTCCCACCTACAGCGAAATCTCACCCGCGAGCAGCGGCGAGGAAGGGCAGGTGCTCGGCAAGGGGTGCGTGTACCCGTCCTCGACGCAAACGCTGATGAGCCAGCTCGCCGCCAAGCACCTGACCTGGAAGGCGTATGTCGAAGGGATCGACGAAGGCGCGGGTGCCCCCGCTGCCTGTGCGCACCCCGCCGGCGGCACGACCGACCCGAGCGCCGCGGCGCTCATGAGCGGCGCAACCGCGCCCGGCTACCAAACATGGCGCAACCCGTTCGTCTACTTCGGCTCGGTTGTCGGGTCCTCCACGTGTACTTCCAACGATGTCGGCATGGGCGCGCTGAAAGGGAATTTGGCAAGCGAGAAGAGCACCGCCAGCTTCTCCTACGTCGCCCCCGGCCCGTGTCAGGACGGGAATCCCACGCCCTGCGCCACCGGCAAGCCCGACGGCATGCTCGCCGCCGACACGTTCCTGCAAAACGTCGTCCCCGAGATCCTCGCCTCCAAGGCATACAAGCAAAACGGCCTGCTCGCCATTACCGTTGACCAGGCGCCTTCAAGCGGGGAATACGCCGATTCGAGCTCCTGCTGCGGGCAGCCGGCCTTTCCCGCGCTGCCGCCGCCCCCGGCGCTACCCGGTGGCGGCACCGCGCGGCCGACCGGAGGTGGGCAGG
>DATNKN010000138.1:0-10537 GCA_035603375.1 Solirubrobacteraceae bacterium | reverse complement strand
CGGCGACGCCGACGAGGGTCATTATGTGGTGTGTGCCGTTGGGCAACGGTGTGGCGTGTTCGATGGCGTGTCGGGCCGCGCTTGTGAGGTCTTTGGCGAGGAGGTGGTGGTCGGGGTAATAGCGGATGTAGCCGATGTTGTCTGTCAGCGTGTCGCGCTCGTGGTCGATGAGGCTGTCGAGCATCGTGCTCAGCACTGCGATCGAGAGGTACACGATGTCGATCGAGGCGGCCTGCTTAGGTGTTACGTGCCGATCGGCGGCGGTGGCGATCAGTGCGTGGATGGTTAGCACCGAGGAGGCCGCGCCCGCGAGGAACGCTTGCCATCGCAGTGGTGTGTCCTGGGCCTGCGTTCTCGCCCATTGCTCAAGCTGGTCCTCACCGAGCTGTGGGACTCCGTGGGCTCGTATTTGTGCTTCGGTACATCGTGCCGCGGCCCGTTGAGCTGTGTGTGCGACTGTGGTGGCTGAGGGCAACTTCGCCAGCGCTCTTCGTACGACATCGACTAGCTCTTCCAGGTAGCCGCCGTCGTTTGCCGGCCGGGTGCGGTAGTAGTCGCCGGTGGGCTCGCTGTGTGGGGCGATTGCATCGGTGAAGGCTCGGTAGAGGTTGTGTCCGTCGCGCAACGGGTCGGTAGTGGGTTGCTCGGTCAGTCCGTCGAGATAGTCGTACATGACCTCGTAGGCCACGATCGCTTCGATGACGGACTGGCGATGCTCTCGTGGCGCGAGCGTTGCGAGCGTGGCAGCGACCTGGGCGTTGAACCGCTCCTCAACGAGCGTCTGGAGCGCCAGTGTTCGGAGCGCTGGGTCTTCGATCGTGAGGGCGCGCGTTTCCCACCGTTTGAGCTGCTTGTCAACCAGGGGGGCGACGGACGGCCAGAAGCGGGCGTTGGCGATGGCTAGGGCTACGCCGGCTCGGGTCAGGAGTCGGCGATCGCCAAATGCAGACATTTGGGGCTCGTGTCAAGCGCCCATTGGTGCTCGTGCTTGCGCGGTGCCCCGCCGAGAAGGTGCGTATGCTCCTTACTCATTGAGGGCGAGCGCCGCTGGTACGCGCGAAGCAAACCAGCCCGGTAGGGCCACGATCAAGAGCACGGCGGTGATGAGGAGCGCGAATATTTCGATGGGGTGTTGGCCTGTGGCTACGCTGGCGACCGGGAAGCCACTCACGTGCTGTAGGTAACCGTCGATCACCACCTGACCGTACACGCCGGCTATCGCGCCGCTCAAACATCCCGCGCTGAGTATCAGCGCCGATTCGAGGAAGAGCACGAGCTGAAGTTGGCGGCGCGGCGCGCCGTCGAGGCGCAGTTCTGCAAGCGCCCTCCGTTTTTGCCAGATACTCGATCCGAGTGCCGCGGCCATCGCGAGGATCGCGGTGGCAACCAGTAGAGTCGATATCTCCTGGAGCTGCTTGAGTCCTTCGCCGGCGATGGCGTCGAATCGTTCTGCCCGCGTATGCGCGGTGAGCGCTTCAAGGCCGCTGTTTGGGCCGAGCGCAGTGTTGATATCTCGCAGCGCGAGCCCGACGGGTGTGCCCCGGGCTAGATCGATCCCCAGGGCCGAAGGTTCGGAAGTCGCCCAGAAGCGGGTGTAATCGTTGACGCTCATCAGCACCACACCGGACGTCCAACCGAAGTTGGTGGTCGTGGCGGCCAGCTTGAACTTGATGTCGCCGGTTGGGGTTGGAAGGTCCAACACTCCCCCGATCCCGACGTGACGTTCTTCTGCGATCTGCTTGGAAGTCGCGATCCAGCCTCCTTCTTGCAGGTGTCGGGTGGCGATGGCGGCATCGCCTTCGACGATCTGGCTGTTCAGCAATCCAGTGTTAGCGCTGGTGGGTCTCGCGATGATCCATGCGCGCCGATGACCGATCGTCATGAACTCGCTTTGGAAGACATGGACGCCAGCGACGCCCCGTATTTTGTCGATACGGGATGCGTAGCGGTCGGGCCGAAAATTGTTGGTTGCCGCCGTGTCCTGCGGATTGGTCACCCAGATGGCGGCGTCGGCCGCGTCGGCGCCGGCGAAGTTACGCAGTCCGCGAAGCAGATCGTCGCGGGCGCCGCCAAGCGCGATGCTGCCAAAAAGCGCGACCGCTCCCGTCGCGGCGAGAGCGAGCGATCGCAGTGTCGTGTTTTTCAGCGAGATGAGCGCCAGCGGCAGGATCGTAAAATTCGGATTGCCGGCCGCAACGGCACCGGATACCCGCAGGACGATCCCAAACACCACGGGAACCGCAAGCATGGTCGCAAGCGCGAGTACGACGCACGCAATCAGCGCCGCGCTTGGTAGCAAAACGAATAGGGCGCTGGCGAGCACCACAAGACCCGCGGCAGCAATCGCCAACCAACGCCTGACGCTCGTGGGCGCTCCGCCCGGGTCATCGCCTTCGGTGAAAACGGCGTCCAGGGGGCGGCTTCGGCGCAGATCCCGCAGTAGCACCAGCGAGGCAAGGCACGTCGCCAGCACTCCTCCCGCGAGGGAAAGCAGGACGGGCTGAGCGCCGATATTCGTGTTTGCCCCGAGTGTGAAGGTCTGTGCGAGATATGCCACCGAGGGGTGGAAGAGCCCCATCGACAGGGCGTATCCGAGGAGCAGTCCGACCAGGCAGGCAGCGAGCCCCAAGCACAGCGCCTCAAAGAGGACCATTTGAACGATCGCGGTGCGAGGGGTACCGTCGAGGCGGAGATCGGCGATCGCTTCGCGTCGCTCTGGGACCGTGAGCAGCATCGCGTTGAACGCGAACAGGAAGCCCAGCAGAGCGCTCAGACCGGCGAACAGCTCGCTTGCCTGATTGCTTGGGCGCAGCGCCTCGCGCAGCAGCGAGAGGTCCTGGTCTGCCGCCGCCACGGTCAGGCGTCCGCCGGCGAGCCTCTCAAGCTCCGCGCGCACCGCGGCCCCGTGTCCGGATTGGCTCTGCACGAGGATGCGGCTGACGCGGTGAGGTAGACCAGCGAGTTCCTGCAGGCGCAGCAGCGGCGCGATCGCGATCTTGGCGGTGGATAGCGCGCCCGCGGTTTCGCGCCCCAAGATCGCGGATACGTCCAGCCGGATCGTTCTTCCACGAAGATCCATCGTCACCACGGACGGGTCGGCGATCCCCAGCGCGTCGGCAGTCGCTTTGCTTAGGCTGATTCCTTCCGAGAGCACGCTGCCGGGAAGCGTGCGAGAGAGGCCGTCCATCAACGCGAGGCGGACGTTCGCACCCGCGATAGTGACCGCTACCCGACGACCGTCAGGGCCTATGACGGTGGCTGCCTGTTCGAGGAGCAGTCCGGCGTGCTCGACACCGGGGAGACCCTGCACCTTGGCGATCAGATGTTCGTCAAATCCGTTCGGGTCACGCGCGCGCAGCTGCAGGTCCGCCGGACCGACCACCGCGTGCACCACGCGGCTCGCGGAACTCGTAACGCTGTCGCTGGCGACCGTAACCGCGAACACGAGTGCCACGGCGATGGCCACCCCGGCACCGGCAAGCAGCTCCTGCATCGCGTGTATTCGCAGCCGCCGGACGTAGAAGTAGACGAGAGCACGGGTCCGCATCAAACCGTGCCATTCGGAATATTCAACGCTGTCCAAGACTGGTCCTCCTACGCCGAGGCTGATCGTGTCCGCGTGTCCAGGGGTGTGCCGGTGTCGCCGAACTGCTCGCCCGTGATGAGCTTGCCGTCGTGCAGCGCGCAGTAACGGTCGGCGATGCCGGCGATTTCGGTGTCGTGAGTGACGAGCAGCACGCACACCTCGCGCTCGCGCGCAACAGATCTCAGCAACTCCACGATCTCGCGGCTCCTGCTGCTGTCGAGGTTCCCGGTGGGCTCATCGGCGAGGATCAGCCCGGGTTCGGGTGCGAGTGCGCGCGCGATCGCGACGCGTTGGCGCTCGCCGCCTGACAACTTCTCGGGGGTGTGTTGCAAGCGGCCGGCGAGCCCGACGCGCTCAAGCCAAGCAAGCGCACGGGTCTGGGACTGGCGCGTACCGGCGCCGCCGATGAGCAGCTTGCGGGACGCGTTCTCCAAGGCGCTCACACGGGGCATGAGACGAAAGTTCTGGAAAATGAACCCGACGTCCCGCAACAGGTATTCGCTTGCCTGACGCTCGGACAGCGAGGCGATGTCGCGCCCCCGGTAGCGGATCGTGCCCGCGTCGGGCCTCAGCAATGCGGCGATCATCAACAACAGCGTCGTCTTCCCCGAGCCGCTGGGGCCGAGCAGGGCGAGCATTTCCCCGGGGGCGATCGTGGCGCTCACGCCATCGACCGCGCGCACCTGCTCATCCCCGCTCGGATAGTGCTTGATTACGTCCTCGAGTTCCAGCATCGTCTGGCGCGCCCGACTCAGGCTATCCGCGCGCGTGGCGGTGGCGGTCGAGGTCCGTCACAGGAGCGAGGTCGGGGGCGAGATTACCGTCCAGCTTGCCTTTGTCGAGCGCCAGAACGCGGTCCGCTCCCAAGAAGCCCGTGCCCTCGCCCGTGCATGAGAGGATCGCCATGCCGTCGTCGGCGAGCGACCGCAACAGCCTGAGGATGTCATCTCGATCGAGCAGCTCGACGCCAAGCATCGGCTCATCGATAACGAGCAGACGCGGGTCGAGCGTGAGCGCGCGAGCAATCGCCACACGAACGGCCTCGTCGGCCCGCAGCTCGCTCGCCGCAAGCTCGGCACACGATCTGGCCTGCACTCGCTCCAACGCTCTCCAGGCACGAGCAAGCGCGACGGGTCGCGGGACTCTACGGCCGAACTGACCCGCGATCAGCTGGTCAAGGACGGTCTGTCCTCGCTGGCGAGGAAACTCCCGCCGGCAATAGGCGACGCCCTCACCGAGCTTCTTTCGATCCCGGGTCGTGAGGTCGGCGCCCTCGAAGCGAATCGTGCCCGTGTCCGGCGTTTCGATCCCGGCGGCGATCCGCAGCAGCGTCGAGCGGCCGGATCGGCGCTCGCCCCAGATGACGACCATTTCGCCCGCGTGGATCTCGATTGAGACGTCCTCGAGCGCGACGCGAGAACCGCGCCTGTAGCGCTTGCCTACACGCTCAAGCTCAAGGAGAGTCATCGTCGGCGACACTCCTTGCGAGTTCCTGGAATCTGGCGTTGGCGAACCGCAGCCAGGAAAGCGTCCCTCCAGCAGCGATACGCTGCTGCTCAGCGACGAGCTCGTCGATCAGCGCATCGCGAGAGTTGCTCACCGAGTCCTCGGGTTCGTATCCGACCTTGCCCGCCGTCTCAAGGTACTCGCGCCGAAAACGACCGATCAGGCCGATTGCGACCGCCGGCTCCTCAGCAAAGACGGCCAGCTGCCTGGCCCATAGCTCAAGGCCCCGGCGCTGTGCGTCCATCTGCTCCACATACCAGTCCACGAAGCTGCTCATCCCAAGCGCGGTGACCTGGTAGTACGGCTTGGGTTGACGGCCGCTCCCGGCCGCGAACAGTGTCTCGATGAACGCTCGATCTTCCAGTGCGTCGAGTGCCGTGTAGATATGGGAGCTACCGCTGACCGGGAGCAGGTCCGCATACAACCGCTGGTAGCGGTTGTATAGCTCCAAGCCATAGCTGGGACGTTCGATGACCAAACCGAGGATCGCCCAATAGACGACCGAGGTCATCGCCCGACCGGAGGTCTTTCCTAACGACACGTTAGCCATCGAACTATGCAGATTACTGGAAGTTCCGTCCCGCAGAAAAATCCCATCTCCTGCCCGCCTTTGATGTTCCAAACTTTGGACGTTCAAGCGGTGTCTAGACAAACGGCGGGGAGGCTCCGATCATGCCCGCGATGAGCCCGCGAAGACACGAGCCAGAAGGATCGGAGCGGATTCCGACGCTGCGCGAGCCGCGCTACTCGCAATCGCTTGAGCGCGGCCTGGGGATACTTGGCTGTTTCACGCCGCGGCGAGCGCTGCTTGGCCTCGCCGAGATCGTCGACGAACTCGGCATGAGCCGCTCGACCACGCACAGGTACATGGTGACGCTCGTCGCGCTTGGCTTTCTGGAGCAGGACGCATCGCGTAAGTATCGCTTGGGATTGCGCGTCACCGATCTGGGAATGTCGGTACTGAACTCGACGGGTCTGCGTGAGCCCTCGCGCCCCTACCTGCAAGAGCTACGCCAGCGAACCTCCTACACCGCGAACCTGTCCGTGCTCGACGGCTCTGAGATCCTGTATGTCGAACGTGCTCGGAGCTTCCGGTGCGGCCAGCACAGGATCGACCTCAACCTGCGCCCCGGCTCGCGCCTGCCCGCCCATTGCACCTCGATGGGCAAGATCCTACTCGCCAACCTGGCCGAATCCGAGCGGGACGAGTTGATCGCCGTCATGACGCTCAAGCGTCACGGCCCCAACACGATCACTAGCAAGAAGGCACTGCGCGCCGAGCTTGACCTCGTACTTGACGAGGGCATCGCGGTCAACGACGAAGAGTTGGCGGCGGGCCTCGTGTCGATCGCCTGCCCGGTACGCGACGGAGATCAAGAGGTCGTTGCCGCGGTCAATCTTGCGGCCCACGCAAGCATGATTTCCTCCGAGGAGATGATCAATCGGCTCCTGCCGGACCTGCTGGCGGCGGCGGACGATATTTCGGCTCGGCTTGGATACCGGTTTGAGGGTGGGTGGCGGTTCTAGTTTCTCAAACGCGCCGGGCGGCGCTCGTGCAGAGAGCGCAAGACCTGCGTTACCCAGTAGTCCTTCTCGGCGAACAGCGGCGCCAGGTCGGCGTCGGTCCAGGGAACATTCTCATCCGCGATGATGCCGCCAAAGCGCAACATGCGTGGGCTAGACGTCCTTGGCTGAGGGCGTTTGTTTGGCAAGCGAGTTGGCGCGGCGGTCGATCGCTCCGGTGACCAGCTGCTGGGCGAAACCGAACACGATCGCATAACCAAGAATCGCACTTGCACTGGTGAACTGAAAGCCGGAAATCAGTTCGGACTCCACCAGGATCACGCCAGCGAGCGCGCTGGCGGCGCCGGCCAGCATCTTCAGTACGAGCTGCTGGTTAAACACGCGGTAGGGCGTCTTGATACGTTCGCCGGTGGCGAGCGGGATCACCACCGACAGCAATCCCCCAAGCATTCCCGCCAACTCCACGGTAAACACGTCAAATGGGTGTAACGAGCCGCCCAGCGGACACAGCTCATTGCCGCCGTGGCGCAGGCACAGCTCCACGATCTGGGTGTCGAGAGCGTGGGCGAGCCCAAGCGCCAACACCACCGTGAAGATGGCGGCGCTTGCAGTCATCAGCGTGTTGCGTAGGATGCGCGCTTCGTGCTGGAGCACGTCGGATACGGCGATCGCCTGTTCGTAGATTTCCCGCAGTTCGGCGGTGGTTTCGGGCGTTACGGTCGTGCGCGTCTTCAGCCGTCCCAGCGTGGCGCCCAACGATCTCGGCGTACTCGATTCGGGAAGATCGTCGAGCAAGTTCTGCAGGCTTTCGATCTGTGCCGGCAGCTCCGCGGGCGGGTAGAGTAGGTACAGCGCCCCGCGGGCGCGGTGGATCGCAAGCCACGCCTGTTCGATGCGGGTGCCTGAGTAGAACAGCTTGAGCATGCGCCACCACCGACGCGGTCCGCCCAACCCTCGGCGCCGTTCGGGAGCCATCGCTTGGAGGGCTTCCCGCAAGGTCTGTTCAGCGCTTGCCACGACGCTCTTGCGCCCATCCGCCTGGGTCGCCAGCTGTGCCTGATTGCCCGTGATGCCCTGGTGGGCAACCAGGCGCGTCAGCTCGTCGCGAACCTTGGCATAGGACGCAAACGCGAGGGCACGCCAGATCGACGGATCGGCGCACACCCGGCACTCCAGTTGCGCGATCGTCTGCTCCGATAAGTCCTCGCCGTCGGGGGCCAGGGGGCCCTCGTTCACGGTTGACCTAGACTTGTCTTTTTTGCGCCCAAACATGATCCCAGGTGCGCCAGTCTAGCGCCGCTGTCGTGCGCGCTGTTTGAGTACCAGATGGCGTTGACGTCGCGCCTGCGCGAGCGTGTGTGTCCATACGAGCAAGTCTGGGAGGAGCACAGGTGGCTCCGAGCAGAGTGGCTGGGGTGGCGAGCGCGTGGTTGGGTTCGCAGTCCTGTGGGGTCGGCCTCACTGCTCGATGGCCTGGAAACGCTGTTGGCGTCGCTGGGCCGGGCCGCAGTCCTTGGGTGGTTGCCGTGGAATGCGTGATTGTCGCCAGCGCACGGGACTGCATCTCGATATTGAGGGCCGGCAACATGGAGGCGGATCTTCAGGACGCGCGCTACGTCTCTGGCGCGGAGCACGAAGAGCGCCCAGCCGAGCCGGCCGTGGGCTCCGGATTGCGCGCGGCCTGACCTTCGTCGCCCTGAAGGCTGAGTCGCAGCGCGTGCAGCGTGGTCGCTTGGGCTCCTCGGCCCGCGATCGATGGGCTGCGCCATGCTCGACGCGTCGCGGTACGGATCTTCGCGCTCGAAACCGGAGCACTTCGCTGTTCTCGTTTTGGGGAGCCTAGCTGGCCATTGTGTCTTTGGGTTCGTTGAACGGCGCCGAAGAATGGCTCAGATAAAGGGGATTCTGTCAGAGGCGACGACCGGAATCGAACCGGTGTAGACGGCTTTGCAGTGCGTCTCAGGACGCTGCTCTCCGCATACCTAAGCGGTTTTCGGCGCCCTCAAGTGCTCTCAGGTGCCCTCAAAAAACGCTCAGGTGGGGAGAGTTTGGGGAGAGTTCTCGAACGCCTCAGTCGGCGCAGGCGCAGAGCCGTCTACGCATCAGCGGGGCGCCGGGTGCGGGAGCCGGCTTGCCCGGCCATTCTCGCATCCCCTGATGGGGATGCGGCCGGGGCTGCGACCGGCCCCGCACTCGGCGAGGCCCCCACTGAAGGAGGCACAAATGTCCGCTGGACTCACTGACTCGGACACCATGTTCTCGGTACGCGAGACCCCCTGGCACGGCTTGGGTGTCGTGCTCGACGAACCGCCGGCGACGGTCGCGGAGGCCATCGAGGCTTCGGGACTCGGCTGGAGTGTCGCCAAGGAGCCCATTGCCGTCGATCGCGGCGATGATCCGGGCAGCGACTGGTGGTTGCCGCGCTGCGAGGAGATCCCCGGCTTTCTTCGCCACGGTCCGTCAGGACACCCGCGAGGTGCTTGGGATCGTCGGCGAGCGCTATCGCATCGTGCAGAACCACGAGGCGTTCGACTTCATCGACCAGCTTCTCGGTAGCTCGATCCACTTCGAGACGGCCGGCAGCCTGCACGGGGGTCGCCGCGTATGGGTGCTCGCGACGTTGCCCGATCACGTTGAGGTCGGGGGCGACGCCGTGCGCCCCTATGTCCTGCTGATGAACAGTCACGACGGCTCGACGGCCGTGATCGCCGCGACCACACCGATCCGCGTCGTCTGCCAGAACACGCTCAACTGGGGTCTTCTGGACGCACGTCAGAAGTTCTCGATCCGGCACACCGAAGCGGTCACGCAGCGAGTCCATGAGGCTCGGCGAGTGCTGGATCTGTCGGTCAGCTACTACAAGCAGTTCAAGCGCTTCGGCGATCAGCTCGCCTCAGAGCGCTGCACCGAACGCCAGCTCCGCGCGGTCCTCGACGAGCTCTACCCGAGCGGCACAAGCGATTCGGTGAGCGGTCGCACCCGCAAGTCGCGGCAGCAGACGAAGGACCGCATCGCCGAGTTGTTCATATGCGGCGACACGCAGGGCAACGCGCCCGGCTCCAAGTGGGCCGCCGTGAACGCCATCGTGGAGTACGGCGACTGGCTTCGCCCGCTGCGCTCGAGCGGCCAGCGCTTCGCCCGCGCGCTAGACGATGGACCCGAGAAGACCGCGCGCTGCAGCTCGTCGCAGCCGCATGAGAGGGTATGGCCCGGCGGGCATCAGACGTCTGCCGGGCCTGCCGCAATCGACCGATGGACGCCACCCGCGTACTCCCCTACTATGAAAGGTCAAGGAGCTGGCCCACGCGGCCGATTCCTTCCAAGGAGCGTTTTGCAATGGCTACCCGAACTGACAACGAGATCCGCGAGCTGAGCCCGGAGGAGTGGGACCAGCGAGTAGATGAACAGGCACGCAAGCGCCTGGGCATGAGCGGCGAGGAGTTCGAGCGGCGTCTGAACGCGGGCGAGATCGACATTGACGATAGCCCCGACGTGACGCGCGTTGCGATGATGCTCCCGCTCCATGCCACACACAAGTAAGACACCCGCCGAGGCCGTCGAGCACTACCGCGGCAGGACCGTGCGACTGCTGTCCTGCGTGACGAGCGTCCACGTCGTCGCTCGCGCCTACCACCTCTCGGACAAGCCGCACGAGCTCGAACTAGCTGACACGGCGAAGATGCCCGGTGGTCCTCTCGATCGACGAATGTGCGATCGGCACGAGTTGGCGAAATGCTAAGCGTCATCAGACAGACGAGGGTGGCGCCGCCTCATGAACTCTCCGAACATCGGAGCCGTGTAGGCATACACACCGTGATCGTCGCGGTAGGTCAGGTTGTCGGCGATCAGGCGCGTTAGGCTTTGTGCCAGCGCACCCGTTGAGCGACCCGTCGCAGTATCCAGATCGGCCTTGGTGAATCG
>DATNKN010000122.1:0-2672 GCA_035603375.1 Solirubrobacteraceae bacterium | reverse complement strand
TTCAGGGACCTGCGCCTCGGATACGCCCAGCACGTGTACAAGGCGCAAGGGCTGACGGCGAACAAGGCACTCGCGTTGATCGGGGGCTGGCAAACAGACCGCGAGCGAGCCTACGTCGCCCTAACCAGAGCAAGAGAGCAGACGAATATCTACACAAGCAAGCAAGACCTCGGAACCCAAGCAATGACCCCCGAGGCAATCGAGCGCCTCGCCGAGAAATTGCAACAAAGCAACGCGCAAGAAGCAAGCATCACCAGCGAGCCCATCACCAGCGAGCCCACCCAGCTCACACAAGAACACCCTGACGAGCGCGACTCCGACGAAGACCACGGCTTCGGGCTAGGGATCGAGTAGCGCGGAAGCGATCCGCTTCCAAGGCAAGCTCCGATACCAGGGTGTGCTGCGAATCAAGCCCCAGCGTGTCCCCTGCAAATGCAACGCCCGCCCAGGCGGCAAACACGCAATCTCCCCGGGCGAGAGGACGCGCTGGCGAGTCGTGTGGTAGGCAACGCTCTCGGTGTCGGTGGGCCGCGAGTGCTCAAAGAACCCAGTCTCGGGCCGGGAGCGCCCAAGCGTGTGGGTGACAACCTGTCGGTCATACTCCCCCAGACACAGCGAGACGGCATCAAGCGTTTTGGGGTCGGCGATACCACTGAGGATCACCTTCGTTTGAAACAGGGAAAGGAACCCGTCGGCTACGTTGTCTCCCCAGCGCTTACGAGCCTGCGAAAGATCCTGAAGGCAGACCATCACATGCAAATGCTGTCCACCGGCTTCTGAGACAAGCGCGGGGAGATCGTGGATGGGGGCCATGTTGGCGACCTCATCAAGGCACACGTAGACGGGCGGCCGCCCGTCGCGGATCGCCTCGGGCGCGACACGGTAGGTGGCGTGGCGGATCTGCTCCAAGAGCCCGACGACCAACGGCGCGCACAATGCCTGCTTGTGTGCGGGAGCGGTGATGTAGATCGTGTCGGCCCCAGCGACGAAACGGTCCGCATCGAAATTGGGGTGCGCGGCGTTGCGCCGCACCGCATCGGCGTTGTAGGCGGCAAGGACCCCGGCAGTGGCAGAGAAGATCGAGGAGCGCTCCCGCTCATCGGTTTTCGCGATCCCAGCCAACACATCGGCCGCGACCTGCGCGCCGTGGTCCTCCAGGGCTTTGCGTGCCGGCTCCAACTCCGCTCGCAGGACCCACGTCAAAATCTGCGCGATCTGGCGGTCGGTGAGGAAGGCCGCGTATAGCAACGGTGCGAGCAGCGCGGTGGAGCGCTCGCGCCAATGCGCTTCGTTGCTCGTACCCTTCGCCGACATCCCACCCGCGGTCATCGCGCGTGCCATCAACAATGCCCCGTCCCAACTCGCGGCAGCCGGGACCGGCGACCAGCACAAGCGCCGAATCCCACGGGGCCACTCGCCGCGCTCGCCGGAGGGGTCAAACAACCAAACCTGCCCAACCTCAGACCGCGCACGCCACGTCGCGTCCATCACATCCGGCTTGGTGGCTGTCGAGACGACCGGTCCGGCCGCCGCCAAAACCGAGGGGATCACGATCGAGCCGGTCTTCCCCGACCGCGGCGGGCCGAGCACCATCACCGCATGCTCGGGGTCGGCGAGCACCCACCCACCCCCGGCGGCCAATCCCAAATAGGCGCCGCCGCCGCGCCGCAACGACTTGGCCCGCACAGCCGCCGAACTGAAGGCCGGCGCGGACGATGCGGACGCGTCGTTGAGTGTGGAGGACCCCGAAAGGGACTGCGACACCCGAACAAGCACGACAAGCAACCCGACCCCAAGCGCAAAGAGCACAAGCGTATGACGATCAGGCAACGCGAGGAACACCACCACGATCCCGACCGTCCACGCAAGCAAATGGGTTTTGCGGGGGCGCGCGGGCGGCGGGATGTACTGATGGGAAGGACCCCAAACACGACTCGACTCTGATATTGACATAAGAATAATAAGATACTATACTACTCGTATATTTGCAAGAGCGAAAGTAAGGAAACAGAACAATGGCCGATAGAAGAGCAGGTGTAAGGGGCGTACTCGCCGGAATCGAGGACGAGCTGAAGCGCGTGGAGAGCAAGCTCTCAGGCTATGAGCCGCTACTGGTTGAGCGCCGCAGACTGCTCGCCGCCCGCGCGGCACTGACCGGCGAGAAGAGCCCAATGGTCGGGGGGTCGGGCAAACGAAGGATCAGCCAGGACGAGGTGGCGGCATATCTCGCCGAGAACCCAGACGCTTGGCCCGCGCAGATAGCCCAAGCGCTCGACGTGCCCGTGACGAACGTCTCAGGGCACCTGCATCGAGGCAAGGACACCCGCTTTGTCAGGGGGGGGTCTGGATGGAGTTTGCGACGACATAGCTGAGAACACCTCTGGCGCTCTAAGCAAATCAAGGAGGAGCAGATGGCACCGCCAAGGACCGGCGAATACTTGATCTCACCCAAAGAGATATCGCCAGGCTGGGTGATGCTCTACACAGCGACGTTCGCGCTGCAATTGCCATGCGCGGCGATCAGGGGATTCGTCGTCTACCCCATCCTCTGGACCGCGTGCAAGCTGATCGGACTACCGACCGCACAGCTTGACCTGATCGCCTCGATCATCGCCTACGGACCATTGGCGCTGTCGCTTGCGACGCTGATACTGCCACTGGACGGATGGTGG
>DATNKN010000105.1:0-5854 GCA_035603375.1 Solirubrobacteraceae bacterium | reverse complement strand
AAGCAGGTCGAGCAGACCCTCGCCGGCGCACGGGAGCAGGTTGAGCAAACCCTCGCCGAGGGCGAGCGCCAAGACGCGGTGCGACGAGCAGAGGCGCAAGAGCAGGCGAACGAGATGCGCGCGAAGGCCCAGGCCGACGCGCGTGAGATCGTCAGCGAGGCGCGCACGACCGCACACGAAGTGTTGCGCGACGGCAGCGAGGTGTCGCAAAACCTCAGCGACCTGTCCACCTCGCTGCGCAACAACGCCGAGCGACTGCTGCGCGACGTGCGCCTCACCCACGGCAGCATGACCGCACGGCTGGACCAGGCGGCACCCGGCGGCACCCCTGCGGGGACGTCCGCCGCTGAGAGGAGGCGAGGCGAAGCTCTCCCCCGCGCACGCCGCTCGACGAGCCACGATCCGGACACCGATCTAGACGTGCCGGAGTTCATTCCGCGAGGTTGACGCACCTACAGTGGTAGGCGTTATACGATGGACCTAGACACGGGGCTATAGCTCAGCTGGGAGAGCGCCTGCATGGCATGCAGGAGGTCGTCGGTTCGAGCCCGACTAGCTCCATAAAAGTCCCTGCAACTGATGATCGCCGCAAAGAATCCGCCGATGATCTATCCCGTCTCGCGCGAGGTTTCGGTGAATCGCTTCGTGCGTGTGAAGCTTGACGAACTCGGCCTGCTCTTCGAGGCGCTGACCATGACCGCGACACTCCAGCTGAGGAGCAGCATCGGCGACTAGGTCTGCTTTACGCGGGCGAGGCTTTCCCTCAGCGCGGCCATCAAGTCGAGCACAGGGTCGGGCTCTGGCTCGATGTGGGGCATCTCAACTTTGCCGGTGCGCCGCTTTGCCCGGATGATCTTCATGAGCCGACTGCGATGGCAGTCTTCATAGCGCGCCGGATCGAAGTTGCGGGTCATCGCGTCGATGATCTCAACGGCCTGATCGACCTCGCCCCGACGAGGCACATTGGCGCGACCTGAGGGGACAGCCGGGATCGACGCTGGGTCGCGAATTTCATCCGCGAACAGCATGGTTGTGAGGGAGAGCAGGCCATCGCGCTCGCGAACGGCCACAAGGTACTCCTTGGAGCGCAGCACGACGCGGCCGATCGCCACCTGCCCGGCATTGGACATGGCGTCGCGCAGCAGCCTGTAAGCACGGATCACGCCCTCGGATTCGGAGTCTGCCAGCAGAAAGTAGGGGTGGTTGAAGTGCGCGGGGTCGATCGCGTCCAGCTCGACGAACTGCTCGATCTCGATCGTGCGGGTGCGCTCGGGGGCCGCGGCGGCCAGCTCCTTGTCTGAGAGGACCACCTGTTTGCCGTCGAGCTCGTAGCCGTGTCCGATCTGCTCCCAGGGGACCTCTTTCTTGTCTTTCTCGCATATCCGCCTGATCTCGATCCGCTCGCCCGTCTGCTCGTCGATCTCGTGGAAGTGGATGTCACGGTCGCGTACCGCGCTGACCATCCTGACCGGTACGGCGACCAGGCCGAAGCTGAGCGTGCCCGACCAAAGACCACGGGCCATCAGCTCTTTGCCCCAGTCGTCTTCTGGGCATGAGCGGAGGAACGCTTCCTGCGGGCCTTGAAGGACTGTTTGCGTGGGTGATCGTCGATGCTGCGCTGCAGCGCGACGAGCAGATCCTGGGGCGGCTTTAGCGACTCGCGTGGAGGTGGTTCGATCTCCTTGCCCGCAGCCTTGCGCTTGATCAGCTCGAGCACGCTGGCGCGGTAGCGGTCCTGATGCTCGCCGGGATCCCAAACCTCTGCGAGCGTGTCAATCAGTCGCTCGGCCATCTCGATCTCCTGCTTGGTCGGCGCGCGGCGTAGCGCCGGGGCGTCGATGTCGGTGCTGTCGATGACCTCGTCGGCGAAGCGCATCGTGTACAGCTCGAGCGCATTGCCGCGGGATCCAAGCGCCACGAGACGCTCGCGGGTGCGCATCGCAAAGCGCCCGACCCCCACCTCGTCGCTGCGCTCGAGCGCTGCCAGCAGGACACGATAGGCACGCTCGCTGCCGGGCTGCGCACCGAGTATGTAGGGGCGGTCGTAGTAGACCGGGTCGATCTGCGCAGCCTTGATGAAGTGCTCGATCTCGATGACCTTCGGGCGGGAGCCGCGGGCGGCGGCGATCTCCTCATCCTCGAGCACGACCCGCTGGCCGCGGCTTGTCTCATACGCCTTGGCGATTCGCTCGGCGGGGACCTCGTGGCCGGACTCGCTGCCGACACGGCGGTGCACTATCCGGCAACCGTCGCTGAGGCGCACCTCGCGGAAATGCACCGCGTGATCCTCGATAGCGGAGAACAGCTTCACCGAGATGCAGACGCTGCCGAACGCAACGGTCCCATTCCAAATCGAGCGGGGCGCCACCGCTCAGCTCCTGAGCGCAGGCAGTTGCTGGCGCAGCCAGCCGACCTGAGCGAAGAGATCCCCGTGCTCGTCTAGTCGAGCCAGCACTTGGCGGGTGTCGAAGGTGAGCAGTGCTGGGTCGCGGGCGTCCCGGCAGGCCGCGACCTCGGTCCAGGAGACGGGAGTGGAGACGGTAGGATGGTCCCTAGCGCGCAGCGAGTAAACCGAGACGGTCGTCTTGTGCGGGTCGTTCTGGCTCCAATCGATCAGCACCTTGCCCTTGCGCTCGGCCTTCGCCATCGCCGAGACAACGAGCTTGGGCCTGCGGCGCTGCAGGAGATCGGCGACCGCGTGCGCAAAGGGCTTGGTCTGCTCGTACGTAACCTCGTCTTCGTTGAGAGGCACGTATACCTGCAGACCCTTGGACCCCGAAGTCTTCGCAAACGATGCCACGCCCAGCTGCTCGAACATCTCGTGCAACTCGAGCGCGACATCGCAGCATTCCACGATGCTCGCCGGCGGCCCGGGGTCCAGGTCGAACGCGAGCGTCGTAGGACGCTCAAGCATGCCGGCGAGGGAGAGCGAGGGGTGCAGCTCGATATCGGCGAGGTTCGCGAGCCATACGAGCGTCGGGAGATCCTGGCAAAGGGTGTAGTGGATCTCGCGTTTGCTGTGCACACTCCAGATCACCGTCGTCTGTACCCAGTCGGGGCGATGCGCAGGTGACTGCTTCTCATAGAAGTACTTTCTCTCAACGCCGTTGGGGTAACGCTTGAGCGTCAACGGACGGTCAAGCAGATGAGCCAGTAGCACCGGTGCTACCTGAGCGTAGTAGCCAATCAGATCGGCCTTCGTGAAACCGCTGCTCGGATAGAGAACCTTGTTGAGGTTCGTGAGCTTCAGCGTGCGGCCGTCCGCCTCGACCTCCACCCCGCCCCGCACACGACGTCCGCTTTCTAGCAGCGACTTCACCTCCGTGGTCTCGGTGGATGGCGGGGCGGGAATCTCCTCGGGTGCGACTGGTCGCTCGCGCACGACCTCAGTGACGGGCTTGTCTTCGCGCAGTCCCTTGTAGGAAGGGTGTCTGAGGGTGCCGGCGCGAGTCCACTCGGTGAACTCAACCTCGCACACCAGCTTCGGCTCCACGAAATGAGCGCCCTTTGCTGGCTGGGGATCGGTGAAGGGCGAGTCTTTGCGGGCGAGCGGCTCGAGCAGACCCGCGAGGCGCTCGAGCTCTTCCGCGTCGAAGCCGGTGCCGAGCTTGCCCGCATAGCGAAGTGAACCATCCTCGTGGACGCCGAGATGTAGCGCGCCGATGCGCTGGGCGCGCGAGCCCTTCCCCTCTGTCCAGCCACCGATCACAAGCTCCTGGCGCTGCACGTTCTTGATCTTCAGCCAGCTGCCGCCGCGCCCGCCCGGTGTGTACGGCGAATCCAGGCGCTTGGCCACGATTCCCTCGAGACCCTGCTCCTTGCTTGCCGTCAGGAACGCCGTCCCATCCCCGGCTCGATACTCGGGAGTGCGCCAGTGCTCCCCGTCTAGGTCCAGTGCCTGCAGTCGGACACGGCGCTCGGTGTAGGGGAGGTCCATGAGGCTATGCCCCTCCAGCCACAACACGTCGAACAGCACGTACGTCACGGGCCGGGTTTGCGCGAGACGACGCATTGCCGTCTTGCCGCGCAGGTGCATCCGAGACTGCAACGTTTGAAAGCTCGGGCGCCCCTGCTCGTCGAAGGCGACGATCTCACCATCAAGGATCGCCTCGTGTGAGCCGAGCGCACGGTTCAACGCCCGCAGCTCCGGATAGGCCGCGGTCACCTCGTTGCGGTTGCGACTGATGAAGTCGATGCGACCGGGCTGAGAATGAGCGATCGCGCGTACACCGTCCCACTTCACCTCAAATGCCCACTCGGACTCATCGGCCGGGAGCGTCGAGAGCCTTGCGAGCATCGGCTGGATGAACTCGGGCATCTCCTGCGCACTGGAGTCGACAGGCACGTCCATGCGGTGGATCATCCAGTCCTTCTCCATCTTTCCGGTGCGAAATAGCGCATAGCGACCTCGGAGTTGCTGGCCGTGAAAGACGACGACGACCTTGCCCGGCTCCCACTCATCGCACTCATAGGTCCCTTGATCCCAGATCGTGACTTGCCCGGCGCCGTAGTTGCCAGCCGGAATAGTGCCATGGAAGTCGATGTAGCTGAGGGGGTGATCCTCGACGTGCACGGCCTTGCGATTGTGCTTGGGGTCCTTGGGGATGCCGTTGGGGATCGCCCAGGAGGCGAGCACTCCATCGCGCTCCAGCCGTAGATCCCAGTGCAGACGTCGGGCGTGATGCTCGTGTACCACGAAGCGAGCACCGGTCCCCACCGCCCTTTCGGGCGCGGGCTCGGGAGTCCGGTCGAAGCTGCGCTTGCGACGGTACTCACCGAGCCTCCCCGTCGCCTGCTTTGTGGCGCCCATACACCACATGAGATACCCAGATCTGCCCCCAGGCTAAGCCTCAGCAGCTGCGCCGCGGCTGAGGGCCAAACGTCTCTGTGCGTGAGCGTGCGCCGGGGCAGTCGTGGTATGACCACTATCGTTGCGCCTACGTGGGCTCTTCGAGCGCGCCCTCGATCCACCTCGCACAACCTCGGCCGTTCTCTTTGTCAAAGGTATGGATCAGGGACCTCAGCCATGATCGTGTGTGTGATCTGATCGAGGACTGGCTGAGGGGCACTCGGCTCGTGAGGGTTCTGAGGCTTGGCTGAAGACTGACGTATCGCGACTGCCTGGAAACCACCCAGCATGATCTGCCGGTCGCTATAGGATGGCCGCAATGCCGAACCCGAACCGCTCCATCCCAAAAGCGACCGTCATCCCCGTCCTGATCTATCCAGACGTGCGCGCGGCGGTCGACTGGTTGGGCTCGGCGTTCAACTTCGTCGAGCGTGTCCAGATCGGCGAACACCACCGCGCGCAGCTGAGCTTTGGCGATGGCGCGGTGATCCTCGGCGATGTGCGTCATGACCGTCGCCCGCCACGATCTGGCGAGGTCACGCATTCGGTGATGGTGCGCGTGGACGACGCGCGCGCACACTGTGAACGCGCCCGCACACACGGTGCTCGCATCATTCAGGAGCCGACCGACTTCGAGTACGGCGAGCGGCAGTACACAGCCGAGGATCTAGCCGGCCACCAGTGGACGTTCTCGCAGACCCTGGCCGACGTTGCCCCCGAGGACTGGGGCGGCATATCAGTCACTACTGACTAAGAGCGAGAGTTCTCGCTCGACTATCGACGGGACTACGCCGCCTTCTCACGACGCGGAACCTCGAGCCTGCCCGATAGCGGCTCGCCCGTCTCGAGCAGCGTCTTGAGGCTGGCCAGCACGGCCGGCCAGCCCGCGCTGACCATCTGCGCCGCCGTGCTGCCCGGCTCGAAGCCGCCGTGGATGACGGTCAGCTTGACTACCCCGTCCGCGGCCGGCTCGATCTCGAAGCTCACCGTCGAGCGGGGCTCGCT
>DATNKN010000015.1:0-3880 GCA_035603375.1 Solirubrobacteraceae bacterium | reverse complement strand
CCGCGTTTGCGGCGATAGCCCAGCGTAGGCCTGCGTTCGCGCACGTGTCGCTCGCCGACGTCTCCCCGGCGCGTGCGCACGACGTCGTCGCCAAGCTCGGCGAAGCCGACCGCTTCTCGGCCGAGCGGGTGGATGCCTCAGACCGCGAGGCGCTTGTGAAGCTGATCGAGCGGGTGCGCCCCGACGCTGTGTTGAACGCGTGCGATCCGCGCTTCAACGAGCCGATCTTCGACGCCGCCTTTCAGGCGCGCACCACCTACCTCGACATGGCGATGACGCTCTCCCATCCCCATCCGGCGCACCCCTACGAGCAGCCTGGCGTCATGCTCGGCGACGTCCAGCTTGCACGCCACGAGCAGTGGCAGCAAGCCGGGGTGCTCGCGCTCGTCGGCATCGGCGTGGAGCCGGGATTGTCCGATGTCTTCGCGCGCTATGCGGCGGAGAAGCTCTTCTCCAAGGTGGAGGAGGTGGGAGTGCGCGACGGCGCCGACCTGATCGTGGAAGGCTATGACTTCGCGCCGACCTTCTCGATCTGGACGACGATCGAGGAGTGCCTGAACCCGCCCCTGATCTGGGAGCGAGAGCGCGGCTTTTACACCACCGCCCCGTTCTCAGAGCCCGAGGTGTTCGACTTCCCCGAGGGCATCGGCCGTGTCGAGTGCGTCAACGTCGAGCACGAGGAGGTTGTGCTGATCCCGCGCTGGGTGCAGTGCGAGCGGGTCACGTTCAAGTACGGCCTTGGTCAGGAGTTCATCGACGTGCTGCGCACCCTGCACAAGCTTGGGCTCGACTCCACCAAGCCGGTGTCGGTGCGAGGTGTGGAGGTGGCCCCGCGCGATGTGGTTGCGGCGACGCTGCCGGACCCCGCGACGCTCGGTGAGCGGATGACCGGGCGCACATGCGCGGGCACGTGGGTGACGGGCACGGGCATCGACGGCGCGCCACGCTCGACCTACCTGTACCACATCGTCGACAACGAGCACACGATGCACGAATACGGCAGCCAGGCCGTCGTGTGGCAAACGGCGGTCAACCCGGTCGTCGCGTTGGAGCTGCTGGAGCAGGGCGTGTGGAGCGGCGCCGGCGTGCTCGGCCCGGAGGCGTTCCCACCGGAGCCGTTTCTGGAGCGACTGGCCGAGCTGGGCTCGCCGCACGGGCAGGTTGAGGTGCCGCTAGTTGCCTGAGGGGCGAGAGGTCTGTGAGCCGATCTCCCTCAGCTTGCCGTCGATGAACTCGTTGGCGGCGGCTGGCCCCAGGAACGGCGCCATCATGATGTAGGCGGCGTTGCAGCTCAGGCGCGACATCTGGTCGCTCTGGTTGCTGCGGGCGTGCTGGTAGAAGATCTCAAACAGGGCCGCCAGGGTTGCTTCCATCGCAAGTCGCGAGGCGGGCTCCTCGCGGTGCTGATTGCCTTCCTGAAAGAAGATCGTAAAAGCGGTGCGGTTGTCGTCGATGCGCTGGATCGCTGAGGCTCCGACGGCGTGGGACTCGACCAGCGCGATATGCGTGACGAGCGAGTGGCTCGCCTGGAACTGGGTGCAGGCGCGCACCGCTTCCCACGCGCGCTCGGGCCATGCGCCCGCGCTGAAGAAGGCGCTCGCCGTGACCGCCATCATTTGCTGGACGCACAGCTCGTGAACGGCAAGGAATACCTGCTCCTTGTCAGCAAACTGGTTGTAGAACACGCGCCGATCCACGCCGGCTGTCGCGGTTATGTCGGCGATCGTGGTGAGGTGATAGCCCTTCGCGACTGCCTCCGCGGCGGTCGCAAACAGAATCCGTTCGCGCTGGTTGGCCGCGATCTCGCCCTTCGAGAGCTTCGATCTCCCCGGTGGTATCGGCGGTGGCGGCTCCAGCGTGATTTGAGCCACATGTGGCGAGGGCGGAAGCTCTGGGCCCGGATCGAGCGTGTGCCAGCGATGCTCGCCGCTCGGCAAGTCATAGCTCTCCACCCAACGCACAAGCTCGTCCTCGAGCGCCGAGAGGTCGCGCTCGCCGCGGCGCAGCGCCGGGGCAAGCAGCCAGCGACCGGCGCCGAACACCAGATGGATCGGCAGGTCGGGCGTCAGCGCCCGTGGCGGCGCCTGAGCGCGAGCGTGCTCGACCACCTGTGCGATGTCCTCGATCAGGCGATCGCGCTCATCCAGCCCGCGCCAGCCAGCGGCCATAGCCTCGTTGCTGAGGAAAACCGCTCGGTCCGGATACTCTTCGCAGAGGCGAATCAGCATGTGGATCGCCACCTGCACCGCCCGCTCGGGCTCCACTGCATCCACGGCGCGGCGGATCTCCCAGATCAGCAGCCGGCTCAGTTCGCGGTGAGCGGCGAGGAAGCAGTCGTCCTTATCGGCGAAGTACTCGTAGAAGGTGGGCCGTGACACGCCGGCCTCGGCGATCACGTGCGCGACGTTCGCGCCGGCGTAACCGTGGCGGTGAGCGGCCGCGATCATGCTCGCGATCAACCGTTCGCGCTGGGTGCCTTTGCGATCGGTGGGTATTGGCTTGTCTGCTCGAGTGCTCAAGGTGCGCTCGCTTCTAGTGGGCAGCTAGTGGTAATATAGTGGGTATGGCGTACGTGGTGGCCCGTCGCGGCGGGCGGTTTGAGGTCCGCGAGTCATTGCACACGGCCAATGGGCCCCGCTCGCGGACGCTCGCGGGCTTTGGCGTCCTGACCGAGGAGGTGCTCACTGCAGCGGCGGGCCGGGCTCAGCGGCCATTCGATCGTGAGGCGGTGATCGGCTCGGGTCGCCGAGCGGGGGCGCGGGTGCAGATCGCGACTTCTGGTGCGCGCCGTGCGCGGGATCGCTTTCTGGCCGGCTCCAAGCGCATGGCGAGCACGCTTGGAGCACCCCCGCCATCATGGGTGCGCGCGGACCCGGGTGCGGCGCTGCTCGAGCTGCTGGGCTTTGCCGATGCGGTGGCGGCCGGACAGCCACGGCGGCCGTCCGTACCACTCGCCTACCCGGCCCTGGCTCATATGGCAAAGCAGGGACCGGTGCTCACGGGCGCACATCGATTGTGAGCGTGGGCGGCAGGCTCGACGGCCTCAGCGCGAAGATCGTGGCGGTCCACGAGATGTTCGACTCGATGCGCGTCTCGCACCAGTTCGGCGGCGCGATCGCACTGGCCTGGTATCGCAGCCCACGCGCCACCACCGACATCGACCTGAACATCACGCTGTCGCCGCCGGAGGCAGAACCGGTGCTTGGTGCGCTCGAGTATCTCGGCGTCAGTGTCACCGGGGGCGATCGAGTCGCGATCGAGCGCGACGGTCAGGCAAGGCTGGATTGGGAAGGGTCCTACCTGGATGTCTTCTTCGCCACGCTGGAGCTGCATCGCGAGATGGCCACGCGCTCGCGTAAGGTCGCGTTTGGCCCGGTGTCGATACCGATCCTCGCGCCCGAGCACCTGATCGTATGCAAGGCGATCTTCGACCGGCCGAAGGATTGGGTGGACATCGAAGAGATCGTGGCCTGGGGCACCGAGGTCGATGAGGCGACGGTGATGCGCTGGATCGATGAGCTGCTTGGGACCGACAGTGCCCAGCACGAGCGCCTGGTTGGGTTGCTCGGATAGAGGAGCGCTAACGTCGTGGGTTGACAACTGCGGCGTGTTCGTGTATAAGTAGCCCATGACCGTATGCCATTGGGTGTGCGGGTTTGACATAAGGTCGGGTTTGGGTCGGTCCCTGCGGTCGACATTGAACTTGTTCAGCAGGGCCCTTGGGAGAGGGACCGGGTCGTTTTTGAGAGAGGGTTGTTTTTCGCGTGGTTTCTTTGGGGAATAGCGTTGTTGAGAGTCCGTGTGGTTTTGGCGGGTCCGTTATAGGACGCGTCAGCGTCGCTGACGCGTCTCTCTCTCTCTCTCTCTCTCTGGCCGGGCT
>DATNKN010000088.1:0-7879 GCA_035603375.1 Solirubrobacteraceae bacterium | reverse complement strand
GATACCGACGAAGGAGCTGCATGAAACCGAGTGAGCGTCTGAGCCGCATCCCGCCGTACCTGTTCGCCGAGCTCGAGCGCAAGATCGCCGCCAAGAAGGCTGCGGGTGTGGACGTCATCAGCCTCGGCATCGGCGACCCCGACCGGCCCACACCGGCGCTGATCGTGGAGGCGATGCAGGAGGCCGTCACCGAGCCCGAGACGCACCGCTACCCCTCCAATCGCGGGCGCCAGGATTTCCGCCAAGCGCTCAGCGACTTCTACGCGCGCCGCTTCGACGTGACGCTCGACCCCGACAGCGAGATCATCCCCGCGATCGGTGCCAAGGAGGCGATCTTCAACCTCAACCTCGCGTTCCTGGACCAGGGCGACGTGGCGCTCGCCTCCGACCCTGGCTATCCGGTGTACACAGGCGGGCCACTGATGGCTGGCGGCGAGCCAATCGTGATGCCGCTGCTACCCGCGCTCGGCTTCGTGCCCGACCTCGACGCGATCGACGAACAGACCGCCAGCCGCGCGAAGCTGATGTTCCTCAACTACCCCAACAATCCGACCGGCGCGGTCGTGCCGCCCGGATTCTTCGAGCTGGTGGTGGACTTCGCCAAGACCTACGAGATCCTGGTCGTGCACGACAACGCCTACAGCGAGACCACCTACGACGGCTACCGCGCGCCCTCCTTCCTGCAGACGCCGGGCGCCAAGGACGTCGGCGTCGAGGTGTTCTCACTATCCAAGGGCTACAACATGACCGGCTGGCGCTGCGCGGCGGTGCTCGGCAATGCCGAGGCGATCGAGCACTACTGGCGGCTGAAGACCAACATCGACTCGGGTCTGTTCGAGGCGATCCAGCTCGCGGGGATCGCGGCGCTCTCGCCCGACACCGACGCCGAGGTGGCCTCGATGAACGAGCTGTATCGCATTCGCCGCGACCTTGTGTGCGACGCGCTCGCCAAGGCCGGCGTGCACGTCACCCCGCCCCGAGGCACGATCTACGTATGGGCGCCGGTCCCCGCGGGCTTCGACAGCTCCGTCGCCTACTGCGAGCACGTGCTGGAGCAGGCCGCCGTCGTCATCTCGCCAGGCAGCGCCTACGGGCCGAGCGGCGAGGGCTGGTTTCGCATCGCGCTGACCACACCCGACGAGCAACTGGCGGAGGCAGTCGAGCGTTTGGCGACGCTGGAGAGCTGATCTACACTCGGAGTGGATGAACCAACCCACTCAGCGTGCCCGCCAGCGCGCGTTCTGCATTGCCGCGCTCCCAGAGGAGGACAACCTCGACGAGTTGCGCGAGCTGTTGCGCACTGCTGGCGTGGAAGTAGTGGGGGAGACGATCCAACGCCGCGAGCAACCCCACCCGAACACGTATTTGGGGCCGGGCAAGGTGCGCGAAGCCAAGGAGGCGGCACTCGCCTGCGACGCGAACGTGATCGCCTGCGACGACGAGCTGAGCGCCCGCCAAGAGCGCAACCTGGAGCAGGCGCTCGGGATGCCCGTCGTCGACCGCACCACCGTGATCCTCGACATCTTCGCCACCCACGCATCGAGCGCCGAGGGCAAGCTGCAGGTCGAGCTTGCCCAGCTGGAGTACAACCTCGCACGCATGAGGGGCCTGTGGACGCACCTGGAGCGACTCGGTGGCGGCATCGGCACGCGCGGACCGGGCGAGACGCAGATCGAGACCGACCGGCGCCTGGCCCGCAACCGCATCGCCGCGCTGCGCCGGCGCCTGGAGCACGTGAAGAGCACGCGCACGGTGATGCGCGCCGAGCGTGAGCGCGCAGCCCTGCCCAACATCGCGCTCGTCGGCTACACAAACGCGGGCAAGAGCACGCTGCTGAATGCGCTTACCGGCGCCGAGGTGGGGGTGCGCGACCGCCTCTTCCACACGCTCGACCCGAGCACCCGCACGATGCGCATCGACGGACGCGCCCACCTGTTGACCGACACCGTCGGCTTCATCCGCAAGCTTCCCCACCAGGTGGTCGACGCGTTCGGCGCGACCCTGCAGGAGACACGCATGGCCGACCTGCTGCTGCACGTGCTCGACGCCTCCGCGCCCGAGCACGACCAGATCGCGATGCGCAGGGCCGTGGAGCAAGTGCTGGAGGAGATCGGTGCGGGGGATCGTCCGCGCGTACTCGTGCTCAACAAGATCGACCTGCTCGACGAGGACGCGCTGGAGGAGCTGCGCCTAACCCATCCCGACACGGTGCTCGTCAGCGCTGAGAGCGACGCCGGCCTGACCGAGCTGGAGCAGCGGATCGAGCAGGAGCTGCGCCACACCCTGCGCCCGATGCAGCTGCTCGTGCCCTACTCGCAGGGGGGCTCGCTCGCCGAGTTGCACGACGTCGCCGGAGACCTGCGCCGCCAGGACACCCCCGAGGGCGTGCTGGTGCGGGCGCTCGTGCCCGCCAGGCTGGCCGAGCGCTACGCGAAGTTCGTCGTCACAAATGGCTCAGCGGTCGCCAACGGCTCAGCGATCGTCGCCACTCCCTGAGAGGACTCCGCGTTCCTGGCGTGAAAAGAGCTTCTCCAGGTTCTGCTTGGCGATGTCGTCCAAGCTGAGGTCCAGCTCGCTTGCGATTTGCGCGACGTACCAGAGCACGTCGCCAAGCTCCTTGGACATCGCTGCGCGTCGCTCGTCGCTGACCTTGCCGGCATCGTCGCGAATCGCCTTCTTGGCGTGCTCGGCTACCTCGCCCGCCTCGCCCGCCAGTCCCAATGTCGGGTATGCGAGCCATGCCTCACGCGGATACTCAGCCGTGCGCCGCGATTCGCGTTGATACTCAGATAGGTCCATGTGGGGATCCTACGCTGCCGCGAGCCCAGCGGCACGACGGGCGCTGGCGTGCGCGGCTCGCTCGAAGGCGTCGTCAAGCAGTGTCAGCGCGTCGAGTTGGACGCCGAGTGCTGTCGCGATCAGCCAGTCGGCGAACCAAGCGTTCTTTGGCAACAGCGGGCCGTGTAGATAAGTGCCGATCGTGTTTGTGGCCCTCGCGCCCTCGAAGCCGCTGTGGCCGTCGTTGCCATGGCCTTTGAGCACACGTCCGAGCGGTTTCGCGGATGGGCCGAGGTAGGTGCGCCCACCATGGTTCTCAAAGCCTGCAAGCACGCGCTTCTCGCCCCCGATGTCCACCTCGATTGCAACGTTGCCGATCAGTCGCTCGCCCGGCTCGCGGACGGTGCGCACGTCCAGTAGGCCAACGCCCTCCAGCTCGTCATTACCAAGCGCATAGGACTCGCCAAGCAGCTGATAGCCACCGCACACACCGAGTACGATCGCTCCGCGCGATGCGGCCTCATGCAGCGCCTCGCGCTTGCCGGCCACCAAGTCCTCCGCGCACAGTTGCTGGTCTCGATCCTGGCCGCCGCCGATGTAGTAAATGTCGTGGGCGGTGCCGTCCAGCGGATCGTTGAGGCCACTGCCATTCAACTGGAAGCCGATGCCTCGCCATTCGCAGCGGCGCTGCAACACGAACAGGTTGCCGCGATCGGCGTAGATGTTCATCAGGTCCGGGTACAGCGCACATACCCGCAAGGTATTTCCACCGCTCGCGCTTACTGCCATGAGCTGCTCGCCTCCCCACGCGCGACAAGCGCGTCGCGAAGCGCCAGCATCGCTGTGTATGTCGGAAGAACGTGCAGGGGCGGCTTGCCGCCCTCATCCAAATAATCGCCAGCCGCACTGTCGAGCGCCTGCTCCAGATCCTCGACCACCGCGATCCGCTCTGGCTCGATACCGGCGTACTTCAGCCGCAGCGCAAGCTCGGGCGCACGCGTGCCCGAACAGGTCGCCCTGCGCACGCGCCCTGCGAGCAGCTCGAAGTCGGCGTCCCAAATCCACGACACGTCGTGGCCGTCCGCGGTCTTGTCGTTGAGCACGCCGAGCAGATCGTGATTGCCGGGCTCCAGCGCGAGCGTGCGCAGCACCTCGTTCGCGCCGGCCGGATTCTTGACGAGCATGATCCGCGTCTGGCGTCCGGCGACGGTGACCGTCTCTGCACGGCCAAAGGCTGCCCTAGTGCTCTCAAGGCCGGTAACGATCTTGGCCAAAGGGATCTCCATCGCCACGGCGAGCGCGGCGGCGGCCAGCGCGTTATAGACGTTATAGAGGCCGGGCAGCGCAAGTTTCACCTCCGCCTCGCCCTCGGGCGTACTCAGCTGGAAGCGCGCGGAGCGCACGCCTTCAAGCGTCACTGAGCGGGCGAGCACGGTGGGGGAGGGACGTCGCTGCCCGCACGAAGGGCAGTGGTAGTGGCCGAGATGGCCGAGATAAATCGCATCGAACGCGTAAGGAGCACCGCAGCGACGGCAGTGCTTGGCGTCGGCCGCGTGCGCCATGCCATCGAGCGCCAGCGAGTCGTCCTGCACTCCGAAATACACGACATCGGCGCGCTCGCGCCCAAGGTCGGCGACGAACGGATCGTCGGCGTTGCACACCAGTCGCGCCCCGCCGGCCACGCCGCCTGCCTTTACGGCCGCCGCCCACCGCTCGGCGATCGTGTCCAGCTCGCCGTAGCGATCGAGCTGGTCGCGAAACAGGTTGCCGAGCACCACCACGCGCGGATGCAGCTGCGCCGCGAGCCGGTCCAGCCACAGCTCGTCCACCTCGAACAACCCCAGCTCGCCCGCGATCGTGCCGCGCCGGCCGGCCGCGCTCATCAGCGTTGAGGCGATCCCGCCCTCCATGTTGGCGCCCGCCTGGTTGTGCACGAGCGAGACGCCCGCATGCTCGAAGATGCTCGCGGCCATCGCGGCGGTGGTGGTCTTGCCGTTGGTGGCGGACACGATCCCGCTACCCCTGGGCAGACGTGCGGCGAGCGAACCGATCGCGCCGGAGTCCATGCGTATCAACAGCTTGCCCGGCAGGCTGGTGCCACCACCGCCGCGCAAGCGAGACACCGCGCCAACGGCCCGCGCGAGCGCGAGCTTCGGCCCGAGCAGTGCGCTCATAGCGCCGCCGCGCCCGTGTCGGCGGCCACGAACGCGTCAGCGCTCGCCGCGCCCGCCGGCACAAGCACCCGTACAGCGCCCGCCAGCGCCCTGACGCGCAGCGGCAACTCGCCGATCGGGTCACCGTCGGCATACATCGTGAACGGGCGGTCTGCGCTGATCGTCACCTCCGACGCGCGAAAAGACCTCACGCTGGGCTCACGCACGTGCGCTCCACTGAACACCTTCGGCAGGATCCTCGTCAGGAACCGCAGCTTGCCGACACTTTCGAGCACCACCACGTCCAGCAGGCCATCGTCGAGCAGTGCGTCCGGCGCCGCGCGCATCCCGCCACCGTAGGTCTTCGAGTTGCAGGCGCCGACCGTATAGCCGGCGAAGCTGTGGCGCTCTCGCCGCGAGTCACTCGTCTGCCCCTCGACATCAGGAGTATCCGAATGGACGAGCTCAATCTCAAAGCGCGCCGGGCGCCAGAACAGCAGCGTGCGCAGCGCCCCATACGCGTACACGAGCGCGCCAAGCCAAGCCGGAGCCTCGTTGGCGATTCGGTTGGCTTCGCTATCGAAGCCAACGCTCGCAATGCCCACGAACGCGCGGGTGGGGGAGTCGGCCGACGCTTGACAGACCAAGCCGAGATCCATCGGCCGCGCGATGCCGTTCGCAATCGTCGCACACGCCAGCACCGGGTCGGCGGAAATCCCCAGCACTCGCGCCAGATCGTTGCCACGCCCTCCCGGCAGCACACCGATCAGCGCGCCCGGTGCCTCGCGCAGCGCGTCCGCCACCGCTCCGATCAGCCCGTCGCCACTGAGGCACACGACCGTCTCGCCCGCGAGTGCCGCCGCACGTGCCAGCTCGCGCGCGTGATCGAGATCGCGGGTCAGCTCGCAGCGGACGTCCAGCCCGTGGCCTTCGAGCGCTCGCAGCACGTCCGACAGCACCCGGGCGGCTTTGCCACCGCCCGCGGAGGGGTTCACGATCAGGCATATCGGCGCGGTCACCTCGCAAGCCTATTCGGATCGCGAGTGTTGGGAATCGCAAAAGGGATGCTTAAGAAGCGGCGAACATCGCGCGCAGCGACAGACCGCGCAACTATGCTGCGCGGATGTTCGCCGCTTCGCGCAAGGCACACGGCCTGCTGGGTGGCTCGCTCCTCGCTACCGCAGTCCTTGGCTTGGCGGCGTGCGGGTCGAGCACGGGGGGGAGTCTGCGCGCCGCCACGGCACACGCCTCCAGCGGGAAATCGGTGGTGACCACCGCGAGCGACTCGAGATCCCCGACAGACCGATGCGTTGCGGCGCAAGCGCCTACACCACGGGGCGCGCAGCAGATCCCAAAGCCGACGCTGAAGCTCGACCCGGCAAAGACCTATGTGGTGACGTTGACCACCAACTGCGGCACGATCGCGATCCGGCTCGACGTGCGTCGGGCACCGGCGACCACCGCGTCATTCGCCTACCTGGTCAAGCGTGGCTTCTACAACGATCTCACCTTTCACCGTGTCGCCGCGAACTTCGTGATCCAGGGTGGCGATCCCAACGGCGACGGCTCCGGTGGACCCGGCTACACGATCGTCGAACCGCCGCCGAGCAATCTGCGCTACACGCTGGGAACAGTCGCGATGGCCAAGACCGCAACCGACCCGTCGGGCACATCGGGTAGCCAGTTCTTCATCGTCACGACCGCAAACGCCGCGCTGCCGCCACAGTACGCGCTGGTCGGAAACGTCGTCGGCAGTCTCGCCGGAGTCGAAACGATCGCAAAGCTGCCGACCGACCCGCCGCAGGACGGCGCACCGACCAAACCCGTCGTGATCCGCGGCGCGACGCTGTCGGCGAGCTAGGACTTCTTGGCGGACGGCGCCGTCGCGGCGGCGCGATCACGGCGCCGACGACCGACTGTCGCGGCAATAGCCAAGCCGGCGATCGCGACGAACAGCCCGAGCAGCACACCCGGCGCGAGGCCCAACCCACCGAACGGCAGTGCAATCAGCTCCACCACACCAAGGCCTAGAGCCAACAGCAGGATGATCAGAGCGATGATCAGCAGGATGCCGCGTATGCGCCGGAGAACACCTGCGCTCGCCGGGGGGATCAGCAACCCCATCGCGCGCAGTGCAAGCATCTGGCGACCGGTCGGGGGGGTCTGACCGAGCCGCTCGACCGCCTCCTTCAAGTCGCCCGCACGCCGTTCCGCGAGCGCCAGCGACGCGTCCGCCATGCGCCTCAGCTGCATTCTTTCCTGCGGGCGCGCGGCTGCTATCGCACGCTGGAAATACGCGCGCGCCTGCTCTGCGTCGAAGCGCTCGGACGCACGCGCACCAAGTATCGCGAGCGCCGCAGACTTGTACTTCGTCTCAGCTTCCAGCTCCTCGTCGCTGCGCTGCTCAAGCGCCTGGATCGCCTGCTGGGCGCCACGCTGTTCGATCCGTACCTGTCGTTGCTTGGGGGGCATCGCCCGACCATTCTATGGAGACGGCGCGCCAAGGGCTCGCGCCGCGCACGGCAAGCGCTATTCTCGCTTCTCGCCGCCACGCGGCTCACCCGCAACCCATGCGCCGAATTCCCTCGCATATCCGACTGATGGCCGTGTTGGTCGCGCTGTGCTTCGCTGCGCAGCCACTCGCGGCAAGCACGGCCTGGGGAGCGACTGGGAGTGCGAACCTCTCGAGCGCGCAGAAGGCCGAACTCGATAAGCAAGTCCAGGAACAACTCGCCAAGGACGAGGCAAACGGGAGCACGGGATCGTCAAGCCTGACGGGCGGAGCTTCCTCAGCGGCAGGAGCGGCGCTGGGGGGAGCCGGATCGGCAGGCAGCGGCCTTAGCGGCCCCTCCGAAGCCTTCTCGAACCTGACCCAGCAAGCCCAGCCCGAAGAAGAAGAACCCGCCACCAAAACAGCCAGCAGCGCCTCCTCGACCTCCTCCAGCGGG
>DATNKN010000083.1:0-4102 GCA_035603375.1 Solirubrobacteraceae bacterium | reverse complement strand
AAGCAGTTCGGGACCAAGGCCGCGAACGTCACGCGCGGCGAGCAGGCGGCGCAGGAGGCGAGCGCGCGCCGTCAGCTGGAGACGGCCAAGCAGATCGTGGCGGCGCTCGGGACGATGAAGGGCGCGGCGATGAAGCTCGGGCAGGTGCTGTCGTTCCTAGATGTGGGGCTCGTGCCGGAGGAGCACCGCGAGGAGTTCCAGCGGGAGCTTGCGAAGCTACGCGACGCGGCGCCGACCGTGTCGTTCAAGCAGATGAAGCGCGTGATCGAGGACGACCTCGAAGCGAGGATCTCAGACGTGTTCGCCGAGTTCGACGAGGAGCCGATCGCGGCGGCGTCGATCGGGCAGGTGTATCGCGCGACGCTCATGCAGGACGGTCGCGAGGTTGCGGTGAAGGTGCAGTATCCGGGCGTCGCGAGCGCGGTGCGCGCGGACATGCAGAACCTCGACATGATCATGCGCCTGCTCAAGCGCATGACGCCGAGCCTCGACGTGAAAGCTGTGGCGGCGGAGGTTCGCGAACGCATCGCCGATGAGCTGGACTATGAGCTGGAGGCCCAGAATCAGCGCTCGCTGGCGCGCATCTTTCAGGGTCATCCGTTCATCGCGGTGCCGGAGGTCGTGAGCGAGCTATCGCGCGAGCGGGTGCTGGTCAGCGAGTTCGTGCACGGCGTCGGCTTTGAGCAGCTCAAGGAGCGCCCGCAGGCCGAGCGCGATCGGATCGGCGAGATCGTGTTTCGCTTCTTCTTCGGCTGCCTGTACCGGCACAGGCAGTTCTCAGGCGATCCGCACCCGGGCAACTTCATGCTGCTCGACGACGGCCGCGTGGCGTTTCTGGACTTCGGCCTGTTCAAGCGCCTCCAAAGAGAGCCTGTGGAGCTGGAGCTGGCCTGCCAGCGCGCCGTCACCGAGGGCGATGCTCAGGCGCTGCACCGGCTGCTGGCCGAGGCGCGCTTTCTGCCCGAACCGGAGCGCGTCGATCCGGACCACCTGCTGGCGTTCGTCGAGGACGCGATCTGGTGGTACACGACCGCGGATGAAACGGTGT
This sequence comes from Solirubrobacteraceae bacterium, assembly GCA_035603375.1. Lineage (GTDB taxonomy): Bacteria > Actinomycetota > Thermoleophilia > Solirubrobacterales > Solirubrobacteraceae > Palsa-744. The sequence continues at coordinate 3,054 of DATNKN010000083.1, read as the reverse complement.
CGCTCTCGCCGGAGGTCGCCACCGAGGTGATGGTCAGAAGCTCGGACCCGCGCTCTCGCCACTTCCGCCAGATGCGCCACCAGACGATCCAGCCCGAGCACGTGTTCGGCCGGCGCATGGAGATGCTGACGCTCGCGGTGCTCTCCCAGCTGCGCGCAAGCAACAACTGGCATCGCATCGCGCGCGAGTGGATGTACGGGGACGCGCCTGTGACGGAGCTTGGGCGCCAGGAGGAGGCGTTCTACGGGTTGACTACAGCACCTGGATCTGCATAAGGCTGGTGGTGCCAGGGCGCCCGCTGGGCAGGCCGGCGGTGATGCCCACGCGCTGACCCCGCTCACACCAGCCCAGCTCCACCACGCGGCGGGCGGAGTCGGCGATCAGCTCCTCGGTTGTCTCGTGCCGGCGAATCGAGCTTGCCTGCACACCCCACATCAGCCCGCAGCGGCGCACCGTCTCGCGGCCGGGGGAGAGCGCGTAGATCGGGACGGTCGGACGGTGGGCGGAGACCAGGCGCGCGGAGCGGCCCGAGAGCGTCGGCACGATCAGCGCGTCGAGGTGCAGTTCGCGCGCGGCGAGGCAGAGGCTGTGGGCGACCGTGTGGGCGGGGTCGGCTTCGGCGCGGCGCACGCGCGAGGTGTTCCAGTCCTCATAGGGCGCGATCTTCTCCGCCTCGATCGCGACTGACGCCATCATTTCCACGGCACCCACGGGGTAGGCGCCGATTGCCGTCTCCTGGGAGAGCATCACCGCGTCGGTGCCGTCGAGGATCGCGTTGGCGACGTCGGCCACCTCGGCCCGCGTCGGTCGCGAGGAGGTGACCATCGAGTCGAGCATCTGCGTGGCGGTGATCGAGGGGCGCGCGAGGTAGCCGGCCTGCTTGAGCAGGGCCTTCTGCACGGCCGGCACCTGCTCGATCGGCATCTCGATGCCGAGGTCCCCGCGCGCCACCATCACGCAGTCGGCGGCGCGGATAATCGCCTCGGCGTGCTCGACCGCTTGGGGCTTCTCCATCTTCGCGATCAGAGGCAGGCGCGTGTGCTCGCGTACGGCTTCCACGTCTAAGGGAAAGCGCACGAATGACAGCGCCACCATGTCCACGCCGATCGATTCGCCGTGGCGCAGAAGCTCGAGATCCTCCTCGGGCACCGAGGGCAGCGTGTGCGCGGGCCCGGGAATGTTCAGCCCCTGGCGCGAGGCGACGGCGCCACCGACCTCGACCTCGGCATCGACCTCGCTCTCGCCGGCCCGCACGGCGGACACGCGCAGACGCACCGAGCCGTCGGCGAGATACAGCACCTCATCGGGCGTGAGCGCCGCCGCCAGCCCCGGCCAGGTGATCGACATATGGCGAGAGTCACCGACCCGCTCCTCCCCGCACGTGAACGTGACCATGTCGCCCGGCTTCAGCTCGACGATGTCCTCGCGCAGCGGCCCGATCCGCAGCTTCGGCCCGGGCAAATCCTGCAGGATCGCCACGGGCCGTCCCGCGCGCCCGGCCGCATCGCGCACGCGCCGCACCGTCTCCTCGTGCTCGGCCAGCGTGCCGTGGGAGTAGTTCAGCCTGGCCACGTCCATGCCGGCGCGCACCATCGCAAGCAGCGTGTCGGGCTCGCGCGAGGCGGGCCCGATGGTGGCGACGATCTTGGTGCGGCGCATTGTGTGTGGCACGGTAGCGGGACCCGCGCCCCGGCGCGCCTGGGGTGGCTCGGGAGTGGGGCTCGTGGTGTCACGCGCCAGTCCCCCCGCGTGTCCTGCCGGCCTTGTCTTGACTCCGGCGTTGTCATGGGCGAAGCCCCACGCGTGTCCCTGTGGCCTCGTCCATAGGTCTGTTGCGGCCTTGTCTTTTGGTCTTGTGGTTGCCTTCCCTTTCCGGTGGGACTTGACAAGTACACTTAGGTCTGCTTATAGTGTTCGAGTCATGGCTGTTCCAGACGGGATTGCCGGGCGTACATAAGGTCGGGTTTTGGGTTGGCCCCTGTGGTCGACTTGTACCGGTAAAGCAGGGCCCTTGGGAGAGGGACCGGGTCGCTTCTGAGAGAGGGTTGTTTTTCGCGTGTTTTCTTTGGGGAATAGCGTTGTTGAGAGTCCGTGTGTCGCTGGACCGTCCGTTATAGGACGCGTCAGCGTCGCTGACGCGTCTCTCTCTCTCTCTCTCTCTCTGGCCGGGCTGGCTCTCAGCTAGCCGCAAGCCGGACCGTCGTTCCCGCCGGTCCTGCGGGCCGGTTTGGTTTCTCGCGTCGTTGTCGCGGCGCTTCATGTTCTTTTGCCGCTGCGGGTTGTGTGCCCGTGGCGGTTTTTGCGTGTCCCCTGGTTGGGGTGTTGTGCCCGCGGTCCTGCGGGTTTCGTGTGGATCGTTCTTGGAGGAGGGGTTGTGTCTATAGGTGCTCGTAAGCCGGTCCTGCCGGTCATGGTTGTGTGTTGTGTGTTGGTGGGTTGGTTTGCGTGGAGCGCCGTGCCTGCGTTGGCGGTGGCTCCTGAAGCGTCGGTGTTGGAGTCTGCTGTGGCTCAGGGCTCGTCGGTGGTGTTGTTGAAAGGCGAGTTGAGTCCCGGTGGTGGTAGTGGTCCGTTGACTTATCAGTTCGATTACAACACGAACGGTACTTGTAGTGTCGTCAAAGGATCTCCTGAAGAACCGCCTTTCCAACAGAGCACTCCCAATCCCAGTGTCGAAGTGGTTGAAGGCAAGCAGGATCAGGTTACGGCTGAAGCGCAGGACCTTGAACCGAATGAGACGTACACGTTCTGTTTGGTAGCGACCAATGCTTCCAATGAAGCGTCCGTGAGCAACGAAATCACGGTTCAGACTGGACATCAGGCGCCTTCGATCAGCGAAGTAGCGGTCACGAACATTGCCTCTAGCGAAGCGACCGTTGGCGGCGAGGTCTATCCGCACGGCGAAGTCACGACATATCGTGTGGAATACGGTCTGAGCAACGCGTATGGGTCCAGTACGCCTGAAGCGAGCATCAGTGCGCAGCATGGACCGGCTGGTATCCAGGCACAGTTGACGGGCCTGGCGCCCAACGGCGAATACCACTACCGGATCGTCGC